>QMPO01000016.1 GCA_003648625.1 Bacteroidota bacterium | reverse complement strand
TCCCGATAACATAAACCGGATTGTCGAGGGCACCGAAATCCTCCATAGACGTTTTAATGTATCCGTTGTAATGCAGGTTAAACACAATTATTGCCGATGCGTTGTTTACAAAATGTAAAAATATGGGAACCCAGATGTTGTTGGTTATAACAAATACATAACCAAGTACCAGCCCCAGGGCAAACCGCGGCAGGAACCCATAAAACTGCAAATGAAAAGCACTGAAAAGAACAGCGGATATAATAATAGCCCAGTGAATATGTTTTGTTATGTCGTTGGTAAGTTTCAGGATAACACCGCGAAAAAGCAATTCCTCCCCTATCGCAGGTAATACAGCAGCTATTAATATACTCATAAGAAGCCCGGGAAATGTCTTTGTTTTAATAATAACCGTTGTTAAATAAGCTGCTGCTGCTTCTTTTTCTTTGATCCATTCTTCGATCCCGGCCAGCATATCAGGCAAATGAAAATGCTGGTTAATATATTCGAGATAGTTGATAAAAGGTAAAATGGTGAATACGATAAGAAAAGATACCGACAGGGAGATTGTTTTAGGTTTGTCAGCCAGTTTCAGGTAGTAGAACGGATTACTGCTTACCAGATAGCTAAAAAATAAAACCGGAAGAATGAATGTTCCAACCTGACTCAGCGACTGGAAAAACCTGGTAAAAGCAATGGCTTCACTGGTTTTTGGTTCAGCAATGTAATTTCCGAGCATCGCCATATCCACCCCCAGGTATAATTTACCTATCAGGAATCCTATAAATGCTGTTAGTAAGGTACATAAGAAAATCAAGCCTAAAAGCAGAAAGATTTTTCCGGCCGTGGAAATGTTCTCAAAAAATGCCATGCGTGCCATGCTTGTACTTTTTATCAAATACTCGTGCAAATGAACATAAATTATTTTCAATTTAAGTTCTGTACAGCAAAGATGAAAAAAATTCATGGTAAAGCGAAGAAGTTCACTATCTAAGAATGTTTTTATAGTTTATATCTATAAACAAAATCATTTCATACAGAGGAATTGTAGTATTTTTGTGTGTTTTCATAAAAACCAGCTATTGGTAAAAATCGAAGATATAGAATTGGGGGAGTTTCCCATATTACTGGCACCAATGGAGGATGTAACTGATCCGCCATTCAGGTATGTGTGCAAACTGTTCGGAGCCGATCTGATGTTTACTGAATTCATTTCTTCCGAAGGTTTGATACGGGATGCCGATAAAAGTGTGAAAAAACTTGATTTCGATGAATTTGAACGTCCCGTAGGTATTCAGATCTTTGGCCACAATATTGATTCGATGACAAAAGCGGCTCAATATGCCGAACGGGCCAACCCCGACCTGATAGACATTAATTACGGCTGCCCGGTACGCAAAGTGGTAGCCAAAGGAGCCGGTGCAGGCATTTTAAACGACATTCCTAAAATGATCCGGATGACAGAAGCTGTTGTGAATGCGGTAAAACTGCCGGTTACAGTAAAAACACGCCTTGGCTACGACGAAGAGCACAAAGAGATCGTGGAAATAGCCGAACGCCTGCAGGATGTAGGCATTAAAGCCATAACCGTCCATGGGCGTACACGGACCCAGCGTCCGCGCATTCCTGCCGACTGGACGTTGATTGGTGAAGTGAAAAACAATCAGCGCATGCATATTCCTGTTTTTGGAAACGGGGATGTAACAGACCCCGTTACGGCAAAACATTTTAAAGATACTTACGGTGTGGACGGATTGATGATAGGAAGGGCTGTCTACGGTAATCCATGGATTTTCAGGGATATCAAAAAATATTTTGAAGCGGGTGAATTAACTCCAACGCCGGATATCCAGGAACGTATCAGGGTGAGTAAAATACAATTGGAAAGATCATGTATCTGGAAGGGTGAACGAAGAGGCATTATGGAAATCAGAAAACATTGGGGGAATTACTTCAAAGGGTATCCCCATTTTAAACCGTTCAGGCAAAAACTAATGGAAACAGATACGCTGGAAGGTGTACACAAAGTGCTGGCAGAAATCGAAGAGTTTTATGCTTAACTGATTTTCAGGTCCGGTTTTAACCTGCCATTTTTAAAAATATCCCTTATACGCTGCGGTTTTTTTAGCAAATAAGTCTTCAATCCCAGTCTTTTGGCTGTTTTAATATTTTCTTCATTATCATCAATAAACAGAGTCTTTGCCGGGTTTAGATCATGCTGGTACATGATGAACTCATAAGCTTCCGAATCGGGTTTGCTTAAATGGGTATCAAAGGAAAAATAAGCTTTGTGGAACAACTCGTCAAATTCACGGTAGCCAAAGCGAAGTTGCAGATCACGCACATAGAGGTCGTAATGAATTTCGTTGGAATTACTCAACAACAACATTTTATAATTCTCTTTCACCTGTTCCAAAATCTCAATCCGCTCTGCAGGAATGTCGTAAATAAGAGCGTTCCAGGCATCATCCAGTTGCTGGTCGGTAATATCCATTCCCAAGAAGGCCCTGATGCGTTCTCTGAACACCTCAGGAGTAAAAATACCCCGTTCAAATTTCCTGACAATGTCGTCAATGAATTCACTGCTTTGGAATTTGCTCACATCTTCAAAGCCCAGTTCCTGTAGTTTTTTTACGGTAATTTGCGGGTCGATATCAATAACCACTCCGCCAAAATCAAAAATAATGGTTTCTATACTCTGTTCTTTCATCAGGTCTCAATTAATACAAACGCAAACTCATTTTGTGCCTGCAAGCTAATGAAAAATCCGGTAGTTTCATTGCTTTTTGGCAGTAAAATTGTATTTTTGCATCCGCTTTTGCAAGTACAGCTTGTAAAGCCGGGCCTATAGCTCAGTTGGTTAGCCCCGATAGCTATCGGGGTGACTCATAATCAGGTAGATCATGATTGAGTCAACCAAAGGAGGGATAGGCAAAAAAAGGGCCTATAGCTCAGTTGGTTAGAGCACTTGACTCATAATCAAGGGGTCCCAGGTTCAAGTCCTGGTGGGCCCACTCACCCAAAGCAAGCCATCAACTTTATTGTTGGTGGCTTTTTTAAGATGTATTATTGTTACTTATTATATAGCAAAGCTTTAGACAGATTTTACATTGGTTCTACAACCTTACAGCCCGCCGATCGATTGGAAAGCCATCTTAAGGAATATTATGGTAAAACAAAATTTACTTCCAAAGTAAAGGACTGGGAGTTATACTATTCCATTGAATGTGAAACAAAGGAACAGGCAATGAAAATTGAAAGACACTTAAAAAGAATGAAAAGCAAAATGTATTATCGAAATTTAAAGAAATATCCGGAAAATGCTGTTAAATTGTTGGAAAGGTATAAATAAATGGTCCCAGGTTCACCCCGATAGCTATCGGGTGGGGGGCCCTACAGAAGCCACTCCGTAACGGGGTGGTTTTCTTTGTTTTATGAGTAACTGAAATTTTTATTTGGCAGGCAATTTGGTATGCAAAAGTGATATTCCCACGGAACGCTTCATTTATCTTAGCCATTAAAGTATAAAACCGTACCTTTGCCAAAATTATAATTACTTATAAAATAAAATTTATGGGCCGATCGCAGGAAACATTCAACAAAAAAGAAGTAAGGAACAAGAAAGAGAAAAAGAGAAAAGAAAAGGAAAAGAAGAAGCTGGCAAAAAAGGAAAGCGGCAAAAGCAGCATGGACGACATGATTGCTTATGTAGATGAAAATGGCATGCTGACCACAGAACCTCCCGATCCCACCAAAAAGAAAAAAGATATTAAGCTCGAAGATATCGAAATAGGAACCCCTACCCGAATTGAGGAAGAATTCGATCCCGTCAGAAAAGGAATTGTTTCTTTTTTTAACGACTCAAAGGGCTATGGTTTTATCAAAGACCTCGAAACAAAAGAAAGTATTTTCGTACACGTGAACAATGTGCTGGAAGAAATTAAAGAAGGCAATCTAGTAACCTTTGAAGTAGAAAGAGGCCATAAAGGCTTGGCTGCTATTAAGGTGAAGCTCTCAAAATAGTTTTACTCTGCAACCTGTTTGCCCCCTAAACTTTGTAAACAAAAGCATTAATATTCATCCCCGAACCTACCGAGGCGAAAAGCAACACATCGCCTTGTTCGATGGTATGGCCTTTATACTTTTCTCTGCGTATCAGATCCCATAATGTAGGAATGGTAGCTACCGAACTGTTTCCCAGCTCGTCAATGCTCATGGGCACCATGTTTTCAGGAACTTTTCTGATACCATAAAGTTTAAAAAAACGCTTGATAATGGCATCGTCCATTTTTTCGTTGGCCTGGTGGATCAGCACTTTTTTAACATCACTGATAGCGCAACCCGACTCGTCCAAAGCTGCTTTCATTGCCAGCGGGACATGGTTAAGTGCAAATTCATAAATTTTCCGGCCGTCCATTTTAATATTGAGCAGAAGCTCATCAGCATCGGGCCCATAACTGGTTCCGTAGCGTAAATAATATGCTTCCTTGAATGTATAACTTTCCGCAGCATAGGCCAGAATTCCGGAATCATCATCAGTCTCTTTTTTCGACACCACGCAGGCTCCTGCCCCATCTGAATAGATCATGGAATCTCTGTCGTGCGGATCAGTAACACGACTTAATGTTTCGGTTCCGATAACCAGACAATTTTTCGCCATTCCTGATTTAATGTAGGCATCTGCCTGAAGGATTCCCTGTATCCATCCGGGACATCCGAAGATGATATCATAAGCAACACAGGAAGGATTCTGGATATTCAGGTTGTGTTTGATACGTGCTGAAATACTCGGCAATATATTTGATTGCTGATTTTGAACGGACACATCGCCAAAATTATGGGCTACAATGATCTGATCAATAGATTCACCATCAATTCCGGCATCTTCCAGAGCACGTAGTGCGGCAATTGTTCCCATGTCCGAATTACACATGTCTTCTTTTGCATATCGTCTTGATTCAATACCTGTGATCTCAAGAAACTTTTGTATGATCTCATCATTCCCTTGCGGGAGTTGCGTTTTCCTGTCATCATAAAAAGTGTTCTGCAAAAATTCAGAATTATCTTTGATAATGGTCGGAATGTAACTGCCCGTGCCACTTATTTTGGATGTAATTTGCATATCTGATGTTATTCTTTAAAGATCAAAACCGTGCAAAATTAGCATATTTGAACAATATGTGATAAAACAATTGCTATTGGGTATTTTTTTTTAAAACCGGGCTGTGTTAATTTGCTTGTAAGTAAGGAAGAGTTTCTTCGTCTAAGTTGTTATAAAGGCACTATTTTTATTGACTGCTCGTTTAATGAAAAGAAAATTACCTATGATAAAAGCTCAAACAATACTCCTCCTGTTCATGTTCCTGATTCTTAGTTTGGTATCGTGCAAAAAAGACACTTCGTCCGAAACGCCGGGAGGGGTTGAAGTTGGAAATATTGCGCCCGATTTTACTTTAGCCGGAGTTGACAATAATCTTCATTCACTTTCTGACTACAGGGGAAAACTGGTGCTCCTACAATTCTGGGCTTCATGGTGCTCTTTTTGTCGGGAGGAAAATCCTGAACTGGTTAGCCTGCTTGACGAATACAAACAAAAAGGGTTTGAAATACTCGGTGTTTCGCTGGATATGGAAAGGAGCAGTTGGATGAATGCTATTGAAAATGATCATCTTAATTTTATCCATCTTAGCGATTTAAAAGGTTTTGATTCACCGGTTGCCAAAACCTATAAAGTGAACAGCATTCCGCAAATGTTTCTGGTTGATGAGGACGGTGTAATCACACTGATTACGAGCAGCGCTTCAACCGTTACCGGTAAAGTGGAACAGCATTATTAAACCTCATTTTACAATTCCGAACATATTAAGGGCAGTATCAAACCATAGCTTTCTTATTTTTGCACCTAATGGATGAGGCTCTTCAAATTTATCTGGCCCCTTTTCAGGGAATAACAGGAACCGTTTTCAGAACGATATTTACACAGCATTTTACAGGAGTTGATAAGCTATACACCCCGTTCTTTACGGGTATTTACAAAAAGAAAAATCTGGTTACACGTTCCGATGAACTGAATGAAATCCGATACGGCAAAAGCCCTTTAATACCACAAATCCTGAGTAAGGACGCAGATGAGATCATACGTTTTACTGCTTATTGTGCCGAAAAGGGTTTTGATGAAGTAAACTGGAACCTGGGATGCCCCTATCCGCGGGTGGCTAACAAAAAAAGAGGATCGGGTATGTTGCCTTATCCTGATATGGTGACGGAGATATTGGAAAGTATGCAGGGAAAATTACCGCTGAAGTTTTCGGTTAAGTGCCGTTTGGGGTACAATTCGGCTGATGAAATTTTTAATTTGATTCCCGTATTCAACAAATTTGATATTTCGGAATTAATTATCCACGCCCGCATTGGTAAACAACTATACAAGGGAGAAGCAGACACAGCAACTTTTAAGAAATGTATCGATATCTGCGAAGTTCCTCTTACTTACAACGGTGATATTTTTTCAGTGGATGATATCCATCACCTGCAGCAACAATTCCCTACAGTCTACCGCTGGATGATTGGCCGCGGATTGCTTATGGATCCGTTTTTACCGGGAGATATCAAAACAATTATTTTCGAAGGTGACCGTAAGACAAAAGTGCAACAGTTTGTTACGGATCTGTATCTGGCTTACAGGAAAAAGATGAACGACCGCTTGCAGGCCATCAGTGTGATGAAGGAATTGTGGGGATTTCTGCGGTATTCATTTGATGATCCGCATAAAGTGTTCAACCGTATAAAAAAGTGTAAATCGTTCGATGAATATGAGCAGTCGGTTTCAGATGTCTTTTACCAGCACTTCTGGTTAGGGGCTGTGGGAAAGCAATTTGTCTCCACATCAGGTTAATGAATTTATTTCTCTTTCCTGTTCACCGACCAAACACGGCCATTCACCGATTTTTTATTTACATTAGTGGCGTTGCAGCGTAGTTTTGCATTATGAACCATGTAAAGAGAATTGAAATGGAAGAAAGAAAATCGTCAATCGACAGAAAACTGGTAGCAGCCATTGTACTTATTGCAGCAGGATTATTACTAATGCTCAGCACATTTGATCTTATTGACTTTCCGCTATGGCACTATATTATGAACTGGAAAACATTCCTGATTGCTATCGGTTTGATACTGGTTGTTTCTCCTGAACATCGCACAACCGGGTACATATTGATGGGGCTTGGCGTTCTTTTCTGGGTACCCAGTTTTATGGGAGCCACTGTAAGATTGCACCAGGTATTCTGGCCAGGAGCTTTGATAGCTGTCGGATTGATCATTATCAGCAGAAGAAGAAAGCAAGGACATCATGCAGCCAGAATCAGGAACGAAGATGGTTCGATAGCTACCGATTATATAAGCGATATAGCTATTTTTGGCGGGGGTGTATTGCGCATCGATTCGCAAAACTTTAAAGGAGGAACATTAACTGCCATTTTTGGCGGACGCGAGATCAACCTGAAATCTGCTCAGATATCACCTGATGGCTGCGTTATTGATATATTTACTATGTTCGGTGGAACAAAACTCATCGTTCCCGATGATTGGCAGGTGAAATCGGATGCCGTTTCGCTGTTTGGAGAAATTTCCGATAAACGGCCCGTTAAACCAGAAGGGGCAGCCGAAAACAAAGTGTTGCTGCTTACCGGTATGATCATGTTCGGCGGAGTAGAAGTGAAAAGTTTTTAACGAACTGCATCATAAAAAGAATAAGGAAGCGATATGCACAACCCGATAGCTAAAAATAAAAATTACCTCATCACTTTTTTTGTTTTATGGCTGGCTATTATCGGTATCCACACCGGGATCATTCTTTTTTTATACCAGATAGAGTGGCGAATAAGTCTTACTGATGCTGTTATATTCAATACAACTTTTGCCATTTTAGGATACAATCTCTGGTATGTAATCAGGTTTAGTTTGCGTGAAAAAAAATCGGCTTTTGATCTGGTTACAAATCATCTTATGTTGTCTGTAGTTATAATTGCAGCCTGGCTTGTGACCTCGTATTTTACTATGAGAAGTTTTTACGGCCTGGATGAATCATACATACAGTTTTTAAATGACAGTTTGGTGTGGCGGACTATCACAGGCATCTTTTTTTACCTCTTCTTTGTTCTTTTCTATTACGTGATCATTTATTACGAAGACTTACAGGACAAACTGAATGTGGAAGCCGAATTACAAAATCTGGTGAAGGAAGCGGAACTGAATGCCCTGAAATCACAAATCAACCCGCATTTTTTGTTTAACAGCCTGAATTCGATCAGCTCGCTGACTATTACAAACCCCGAAGCAGCTCAGGAAATGATTGTTAAACTGTCTGATTTTCTGCGTTATTCGCTCAGCCATGATAAAGATGAAAAAGCCAGCCTGCGGGAGGAGATTGAGAACCTGAACAGGTATCTGGATATTGAAAAGATACGATTCGGAAAACGTCTGAACTTCAGGTCGGATATTTTGGACGATTGCTATGATTTTGATATTCCGAATATGATTTTGCAACCATTAATCGAAAATTCAATCAAACACGGCGTGTACAACAGCACCGAAGAAGTGCTGGTTGAGTTAAAATGCACCTCCAACGATCATTATTTTATTGTGGAGATCCGTAACGAATACGATCCCGAAGCTGTGAAGAAGAAAGGCCAGGGCATTGGCCTGCTCAACATAAAAAAGCGGTTGCAGTTAATCTATAAACGCGATGATTTATTTGAGACTGCAGCCGATGGTAAAATATTTAAAGCTATATTGAAACTCCCTAAAAATTAATTCCTATGAATAAATTGCGTGCCCTTATAGTTGAAGATGAAGCTCCCGCAAGGGATTTGATCAAAGCTTTTTTGAAAGATCACGACCATATTGAACTGATCGGCGAATGCGATAATGGTTTTGATGCCGTAAAAAACATTAACGAACAAAAACCTGACCTGGTTTTTCTCGATATACAGATGCCAAAACTGACGGGCTTCGAAATGATTGAACTATTGGACGAAGTACCCGAGATAATTTTTACCACGGCTTTCGACCAATTTGCGATTAAAGCTTTCGAGCTAAATGCTGTAGATTATATTATGAAACCGTTTTCGAAACAGCGTTTTGCCGGAGCAGTTAAAAAAGTAAGTGAGCGGATACAGCAGAAAAAAACGGAGCCTAAAGCTGAAAACTTCATCCGCAAGATGAAGGAAGATGTACGCGAAATAGAACGCATTTTTGTTAAGACAGGCAGTAAGATTGATGTAATCCCGGTAACGGAAATTGTTCGGATCGAAGCACAGGATGACTATGTGGATATCATTACAGCCAAAGGAAAATTTCTGAAAAAAGAGACGATGAACTACCTTGAGAAAGCTTTGCCCGAAAATACGTTTGTACGGGTACACCGGTCGCACATTGTCAACATTAACAATATCCAGAAAATTGAAAAATACGGGAAAGACAGTTCAGTGGTCATTCTCAAAGACGGAAGCAGCGTGCAGGTCAGTAAGTCGCGCATCAAAGAGCTGAAAAACCAGTTGGGGTTTTAAATGAACCTGAAAAGTATGACCAGAAAAACTTATTCCAGCATACCGAACTTTTGTACCTTAGCATGTAACATAAACCTTCCAAACATGAAAACCTACCTGCCGAAAGTGATTTTATCTGTTCTTGTCCTTTTCTTTTTAATTACCAGTCCGTTATTTTGTCAGTGGGATTACTGGAGCAATCCGGTTGCTATAACCGATTCGTTATCTGATAATACAAATCCTGTGATCAGGTATGTATCCTTAGAAGAACCGGATTACTATATGTTCTGGGAGAAATCACCAGACACGCTTTCAACGGCTATTTACTACAAAAACTTTTACCAGACAGACGAACCACACATTTTCATGACCACTAACGGAGTCCATTACACAAACCCACAACTGATTGAGACAAGTTATTACCAATCGGGCGATACATTGTTTTATGTTTTTTATGAATCTGACGAGGAAGGTTATAACAATATTTTTTATCGTGTATACAACGAAAACGGCTTTACCGAACCCCGTGCGCTGACAGAATCAACAGAAGAAAAAACGAATCTGCTTTGCAATAATTTCGGAAGAATTGTCTGGATGGAGCAAAACAGGATTATGCATGCAAAATTGAATATTTACACGCATATTA
This sequence comes from Bacteroidota bacterium, assembly GCA_003648625.1. Lineage (GTDB taxonomy): Bacteria > Bacteroidota > Bacteroidia > Bacteroidales > F082 > UBA4459. The sequence goes on along the minus strand of QMPO01000016.1, from coordinate 11,311 downwards.
TAGAAGAAGTTGTTGTGATCGACTCCGGTAACTGCACTTTCCCGTCTGTTATACAAGCTGATGATGATTGGATGGGGTACGATGTTCCTGCTGTAGCATGGATAAAAGAGGTGAATGACAGCTCCCGGATCATGGTGCGAAAATATAATCAACAAAACGGATGGCTCGAACCGGAAGTTCTTTTTACAGGCTCCCAGTGTCTGAATCTTTCTTTTTGCACCGGCATCGGTCCACCGGAAATACTCTCCTGGGATTATTTTAATGACACAAGCTGGCATGTGGTTCACTATGATCTCCAGGACAATTTAACGTACATACCGGAATTCGACCGCAACGAACCTTTTTATCCAAAATTTTATTCCGGAATTATTCCGGTCACCAGGTGGTTTGACGTTGGAATTTGTAGTATTGTTTACACGCATGCAGATTCAACAGATATTTATACATCACCTTTTTATTACGGAGTATGGGCACTTTTTGAAGATTATCAAAATGTCTCCAAATCTGATAATTTAGTACGTTATCCCAAAATAATCAGCGGGAAAGTAATCGGTTGCAACCAGTATTTTATCAATATATGGGAAGAACAGGTAAACAACCATTGGCAGTTAAAATACGTAACGGCACATGAATGTTTGAGCATGGTGGAAGAAAAAAATCTACCGTCCCTGCTGGATTTAAGGATAAACCCAAACCCGGTCAGTGAAGAAACAAATATTTCATTTTTATTAGACAGGCCATCCGATGTTGTGCTCTCTATCAGGGATCTATCCGGAAAATTGGTGTCTACGGTAGCTTCCGGTAAGCTGAACGCCGGACAATATGTATACGAATGGAACGGAGCATCACTTCCCCCGGGAATTTATATAGTCATTTTACAAAACTGTTCGGTAGTGACAACAAAAAAATTAATCCTTTCAAAATAACTATCATGAGAAAACCAATTCTGAACAAATACCCTGTCAATATACTGATCGAACAACGCTGGAGTCCGAGAGCATTTGACGAAAAACCCATAGACAAAGAAAGAATAAACAGTATGCTGGAAGCAGCCCGTTGGGCGCCGTCAGCATTCAACGAACAGCCGTGGCGTTTCATTGTCGGGCTGAAAGGTGATGAAACGTATAAAAAGATCCTGGGATCGCTTGTGGAATGGAATCAAAAATGGGCCGGAAAAGCACCCATGCTGGTTGTTAACCTGGCAAAGAAAACATTTACCCTGAACGGGAAACAAAACGTTATGTTTAAATACGACCTGGGGCAGGCGGTGGCTTTTATGAGCCTCGAAGCCATGAACCACGGAATCTACGCTCATCAAATGAGCGGCTTCGATCCGGTGAAAGCAGCTGCAGAGCTTCATATTCCGGATGATTATCAGGCTGCGTCAGTTACGGCCTTTGGATATTACGGTAATGCAGAAGACCTTCCGGAAGATATGTACAAGTCTGAAATAGAACAAAGAGAGCGAAGACCTTTAAATGAAACGGTTTTCTTTGGTGATTTTGGAGAATAATATCCAAAATTACTTTTCAAAGTACAGGCATCCGAACAGGACATTTTAACTACTTTTGACCATTCAAAATCAATCTCATGAATTTAAGACTTATTGCAGCGTTGGTCATTATTGTGTTTGCCCTGGCGGGTACTTCTTGTGACCAAAGTCATAAAGCAACACAATCACATAAAACCGAAAAAGTTAGAAAAACTGTACATGTTCCCCTGTTTAATGCTGATTCGGCTTATTATTTTGTGGAAAAACAGGTGGCTTTCGGTCCGCGGGTGCCAGGAACAGAAGCCCACAACCAATGTGCCGGCTGGCTGGTTGAAAAATTTAAGCAGTACAGCGACACCGTAATCGTTCAGAAATTCAAAGCCAGAACATATGATAACGTGACACGAAACGGAAAAAATATCATTGCTTCGTTTCAGCCTGAACAGAAGCACAGGATTCTGCTGATGTCGCACTGGGATTCGCGCCCCTTTGCCGACCATGATCCCGATCCTTCAAAACACCGCACTCCCATTGATGCTGCCAACGATGGCGCCAGTGGCGTGGGCGTATTACTGGAAGCAGCCCGGCATTTCAGTCAGCAACACCCGGATGCAGGTGTGGATATTGTATTGTTCGATCTTGAAGATTGGGGACCACCTACAGACCTGGAATTGTATAATGACGAATACTGGGGGCTGGGCTCGCAATACTGGTCGAAAAATCCGCATGTTTTGGGGTATGAAGCTTCATTTGGCATCTTGCTGGATATGGTGGGGGTCACTGATCCGAAGTTCAAAAAAGAATATTTTTCACTCCAGTATGCACAGTTTGTGGTTGATATGGTTTGGGAACGGGCTTACGGTCTGGGCTATCGTGATTATTTTTTAGATGAAGAAGGCACAGCCATCAACGATGACCATGTGTACGTGAACAGATATGCCCGGATACCTTCGATTGACATCATACATCTTGATCCGGCTTCTTCAAACAGAAGTTTTTTCGAATACTGGCATACAACGAAAGACAATATGGAGCATCTTGATAAAAGAAGCCTGGGAATAACCGGTGAAGTGATTTTAGATGTGGTTTACCACCAATAATAGTTCCCCTATCCCGGTATAAAATCCGGGATTGTTATTTTTTAATAAGAACAAGGTGTTTTATTAAAAAGGTGTAATTGTCAGTCCCATTGAAACTGGTGCCATTGCAGGACCTTTCCCTTTTTCAAATATATCAGAGATCTGGTAATAGCCATACAGGGTAACAAATTTATATCCAATTCGGAAAGTTGCTCCGTATGACCATTTTTGAAGCTGGCGTATCGTTTTTGTTTTTTCTTTCACCATAATCTGTTCGTCATAGCGATCACCTTTATATTTTTGCTTGCTGTCGATCAAATAACCTACTTTAAAGCCCGGGACGATCTTAAGGCCGTTCTTCCATCTCAGCTTTATTTCAACGGGCAAATCAATATATGTAAGATTGATTTTGGCTTTTCTGTACTCCACATCTCTTGGTATGGAAACAAATTTTATCGTATCATCTTTAATATCATCAATAAGCGAATTGGAGTACATGTTGTGATTCCTTATACCCAGCCCGATAGCAAAAGAAGCCAGTTCTTTTTTTCCGATCTGCATGTTGTATTGCATAAATCCGGTAGCCCCTTGCTGAATGGTTCTTAATTTAAAAGACTCATCCATAAACGGCTCTTCCTTGCTATACATCCAGATGTCGTTAAATATATCAACACCTACGGTGAACTTTCGCTTGGCACTTTCGCTGATCACTTGAGAGAATGAATCAAAACTGGTAAGAGCTAAAAGTACGGTTATAAAAAAAAGATACGTTCGTTTCATCGTGTTTATATTTTATTCCTGTTCCGTGCGCAAAGATAGTATTTGAAATGACAAAATACCGAACTATTTCTTCAGCAATTCATCAAGTATTCGTTCCATTTTCCCCGAGTTCCACCTGGCAGCTCCTTTTTTACTGATAACTACCTTCCCGTCCCTGCCAATAACAAATGTGGCGGGGATACTTTCCGAAGCAAAATCAAATGGGGCGTTCCTGCTAAAATAAAAAGGAAGGTTGTTATACTCATGCTTGCCGGCGAAATCCTTTACTTTATCAGGCTGCTCACTGGTTACCAAAACAAAATGGACTTCATCTTTATATGTTTCGTATAATTCTTTAATCCCGGGAAGTTCACCGATACAGGGTGGACACCAGGTTGCCCAGAAGTTCAGAAATACAGGTTTGTCCAGCAATTCGTCCAGCATTACTACATTCCCTTGTATATCATATACCTGCCAACTGCGCGCTTCATCACTAATTTGAAACCGGCTGCCGGCGGATAATTCAGATGGGGGTAAGGCCGTAATTCTTGTAAGCCACGAAGAAACCTCCTTCCGTGTTCCCGGAATAATCAGCAGGATGATAAAGACAATAAAGATAACGTCGGTGAAAATACTGAACGGTTTTTTCTTTTTAAGATAGTTTTTCAGGTAATTTTTAAGTGAAAAAGCCATAGGTTGCGACAGGGGTTTCAGTTATAGTTGTTACGGTTTGGTAAGTTGCGCCCTTCTGTCCAGCAATTCATCTATTTGCTCGGCCGTAAGATTCGGGTCTTTCAGCATTTTATCAATTTTTTCAATATCGCTTTCGGAAGAGTCAATTTCAACAACCGGTATTTCTTCTTCGGCTTCAATAAAATCAAACTCTTCTCCCAGCTCTTCCCGAAGTTGTTTTACCAGTGTCCGTACCATTTCTTTTACGGGCTCACCAAACTGCCCCTGTAACTGGTAAGCTATCTGGTCTTTCATTTCCTCGTAATTATTAAAAAAGAACTGAAACTGCTGCAGCATCTGCTTGTCAACACCCGGAATATCGTCCATCGACTTCTCCTCCACCAGCTTTTTAAACAGCCTGAAGAGTTCGTCTAAATCGTGTCTGAATTTTTCGTCTTCCATGATACCTGCAAAATTATGTATAATTTAATTTTCACCTCGTTTTGTTAACGGTTATTAACAAACTAAATTATACATATCAAAAATTAAACCAGGCTTTTGTTTCTTTTGAGAATACCATTTACAATAGAGATTAACAGGAGGGAAATGCTGATAAATACAGACACACGGGCAATATAGTCACCATTTTTAACATAATATGTCAATTTGTCGTTAATATTGATCTGCTGACTGATCACCGCAGGTTTCCAATATGCTGTTTTTTGAAAGACATCACCGCGTTGATTGATAAATGCCGAAATTCCGGTATTTGCCGACCGGGCAATACTTCTGCGTGTTTCAATGGCTCTCAGTACTGAAAACAGGAAGTGCTGCCGGTGGCCGGGGGTGTTGCCCCACCATCCGTCGTTGGTAATCACAAAGACGAGACCGGCTCCCTCGTTGATAGCATGTGCTACAAATTCGCCATAAACTGATTCGTAACATATAACAGATGCTATTTTACGGTTTTGCTGGTCCGTCAAAACAAAAATTTCGTTGTCGGTTCCCAGCGAGCCTACAGTACCCCCTAAATCAATGGCCAGATTTTCAAGCGGTTTTAAGATTCCCCACGAAGGCATATTTTCAACGCCCGGAGTGAGTTTCGATTTGTGGTAGAGTTGTATTGGGGAAGCTGTATCAATTAAAAGGGCTGTATTGTATGCGTAATAATAATTATCACTATTGGAAAACCGTCGGGCAGCATGGCTTCGCTTCTCGCTTTTTTTAATTTCCCGGTAGGTAGAGGCACCTATTACAATGGATAACTGCGGATGTTCTGCTGCATATTGTTTGAGTCTGCGGATGAGTGGCGACCACTCTATATGGCTTTCCCAGATAGTGTTGCTTCCACCGTACAATGTTGATTCGGGAAACACCAGAAAGTCGGTGGTTTCGGTCACTTTCCGATCAGCCAGTGCCAGGTTTTTCTCCAGCAATGCCATCGGATCCTTATCGTATTGCTCGTTGTAAGGGTCTGTGTTGGGTTGTACTACAACCACTTCCACCGGGTCTTCCTGCTCGTGGTAAGTGTCATACATTATAAACGAAATAACGATAGGAACAAACATCAGAAGGACAAGTGAAACACGGTGTACATTCAGCTGTATGCCGCTTTTCTGCTTAAACCCCATCTCGAGAATATGGTAAGCCACAATATTTATTATAATTACCCAGGCAGTGCCGCCCATTGTTCCTGTGTATTCGTACCACTGGATCCATTTCGGTGTGGAAGCAAACACATTGCCGAGGTTCAGCCATGACCAGGTTAGTTCCCAGTTCATGTGAAAATATTCCCAGCTGATCCAATAAAATAAAAGAATGAAAAAACCAGTGCGGTTTTGCGAGAACCATATTTTACTCCGGTGGAAAAGATAAAAAACTACCGCAACAAAAAGAGAGTTCAAAGCAATGGCCAATATCGATCCTACATCGGTTGAATACCAGATCCACCAGGTAGTTAAAGCGTTCCAGATAAAAAACGAAAGCCATGCATACCAAAACATGCCTTTTTTTTTCGTGTCACCCAGGTATTGCTGAATGAATAACAGAGGGACGAAGGCAACAAAAATCAGTGGTGCCAGGCCGTGTTCAGGCCACGAAGCTGCAAATAAAAGTCCGCTCAAGACCGATAATAACAGTAAATGGAGCCTTTTCATGGTTATGCAGTAGTTGAAGCGCTAATTTAATTGAATTATCTTTACGTTGACGCTGTTGTTAATCTCAGACGGAAAGATTTCGTTCCAGAAAAGAATTGACCTTATCCCAGAATCCATTTTCGTGATGGCAATCCGAATGCCCTCTGCCGGGCAGACTCCATAGATGAACTTTATCATCAATTCCTGCACGGTACAGTTTTTCTGCCTGTTCGAAAGGTACGGTTACATCATTTTTACCGTGGATCAACAGGATAGAAGCGCGGGATTTCCGGATATGCTTACAGGGAGCAATATCGGAAAACTTAAAACCGACCTTATTCTCCAGGTAGCGGAGTGTCAGCCAAATGAATGGTGAAGGAATGTGATGGTCCTTAAGTTGTTTCACCATAACTTCTTCGGGGTTGGCAAAAGCGCCGACGGTGATAACGGCCCTGATACGCTCATCGTGTGCCGCTGCATGAATGGAAGCTGCTCCCCCAATGGAAAGCCCTATAAGGCCTAAACGGTCGTTATGGATAAGACCTTTTTCAAGACCATAATCAATCACCGACCGGATGTCTTCTGAAAATTTCAGCATCGTGGAGAAATCGTCCTTGTCGCTGCTGCCGTGGTTTCTTGAATCGAAAGCAATCAGATTATATCCAGTTTCATGTAAATTTCGGATATATGGCATCATTCTGCTGGCATTTCTTCCCCAGCCATGAATCAGAATAATGGTAGGTGCTGTTTTTTTACCGGGGATCCACCAGCCATTAAGGGTTGTATTATTGGTTGCCGGAATATGTATTTCTTCGAATGGAATATCAAAATCGTCCGGGGTTTTGTCGTGCTGCCTCACCGGATTTTTAAATGATTTTGTGATCATCAGGAACAATACCAGTAAAGCCGCTAACAGAAATAAGAATATCCAGATAAATATCATGGTCATATGTTTAATACAAAAAGTCGTTATACGGGTACCTGATCACATGTACTTCACGAACATGTTTGTAAAGCAGGTTTTTAAAAGCGTCAAAATTTTCTCTGGTTTTGGCCGACAGGAAGATGCACGGATGGTTGTCTTTCGCCATCCAGCTTGTTTTTAGTTCTTCCAGGCTAATATTTTCTTTGGTAACCGGAGTCAGATCGTCTTCCTCTTTTTCGACGAACGTATAAGCATCTACTTTGTTGAACGCCATGATGACCGGTTTGTCGGCAGCACCGATTTCAGCCAACGTTTCGTTAACGGTTTTTATCTGGTCTTCGAATTCGGGATGGGAGATATCGACCACATGCACAAGGATGTCCGATTCGCGCACTTCGTCAAGAGTTGATTTGAATGATTCCACCAGACCGTGCGGAAGTTTACGGATAAACCCAACCGTATCTGAAAGTAAAAACGGCAGGTTTTCAATCACCACTTTTCTGACGGTTGTATCAAGCGTAGCAAACAGTTTGTTTTCGGCAAAAATATCGGATCTACTGATGAGATTCATCAAAGTGGATTTCCCAACATTGGTGTAACCTACAAGCGCCACCCGTACCAGTTTTCCTCTGTTTTTACGCTGTGTGGCTTTTTGTTTATCGATTTGTACCAGTTTCTTTTTGAGCAGGGCAATTTTATCACGGATGATCCGGCGGTCGGTTTCAATTTCAGTCTCTCCCGGTCCGCGCAGGCCGATACCTCCCCGTTGCCGTTCAAGGTGCGTCCACATACGCGTTAGTCGGGGTAATAAATACTGATATTGAGCCAGCTCCACCTGCACTTTGGCATGGGCTGTCTGAGCCCGTTTGGCAAAAATGTCAAGAATCAGGTTGGTGCGGTCAAGTATTTTACATTCGAGCATTTTTTCCAGGTTACGGATCTGGGAAGGCCCCAGCTCATCATCAAACACCACCAGGTCAATTTCAGCCGCTTTTACATACTGCCTGATTTCTTCCAGCTTGCCGCTCCCAACAAAGGTTTTGGAATTTGCAGTGGACAATGCCTGTAGAAAACGTGTTTCAACCACACCTCCTGCCGTCTGTACCAAAAAAGCCAGTTCGTCCAGATATTCTTCGGCTTTCTTTCTGTCAATATCTGCCGTGATCAGGCCGACAAGGACGGCTCTTTCCGGCTGATGTTTCAGGCTGTTCTCTTTTTTTTCAAGCATATTTCTGTTTCAAGCGTTTTACTTGAAATGTTGTTAATTTTTTTCGTTTTTCAGCCGAGGACGCCTGAAGCGGGAATTAATAAATTTTTCTGAAACCGATAATTTCGCGTACGCCCCTCACCGTGGGAACACCGCTGGCCCTGGCCTTTTCGGCACCCATTTCAATGACGTTATTTACATAATCTGTATCAGCAGTAAGTTCTATGATCCGCTCACGGAATGGTCCGGTGAACGCAATAATGTCTTCGGCCAGCTGTTTCTTCAGATCGCCGTATCGGATCGTGCATTTGTTGTACTGATCATCGAAATATTCAACCGTATCCGGTTTTGAAACCACGGCCATCAGGTCAAACAGGTTCTGGATAGGTTCCGGTTTGGTCTGGTTCATTTCTGTCGGGCCGGCATCCGTAACCGCCCGCATTACTTTCTTGCGGATGGACGCCGGATCTTCGGCAAGGAATACGGCATTGCCTTCACCTTCCGATTTGCCCATCTTACCAGAGCCGTCCAGTCCCGGAATTTTTACCAGTTTATCGCTAAAGTTAAAGGCCCGCGGTATGGGGAAAAAGTCTGTTTTGTACATCCGGTTGAAACGACGGGCAAAGGTGCGGGTCATCTCAAGGTGCTGCTCCTGATCTTTACCAACCGGCACCAGATGTGACCTGTGAATAAGAATGTCAGCAGCCATCAGTGTGGGATAAGTTAGCAAACCGGCATTGATGTTGTCGGGTTGCTTGCGGGCTTTTTCTTTAAAAGTGGTCACCCTTTCCAGCTCACCCTTGTAAGCATTCATATTCAGGAAAAGATACAATTCGGCTGTTTCGGGCAAGTCGCTTTGCAAGTAAATGGTCGCTTTTTCGGGATCGAGACCTGCTGCCAGATACTCAATAACTACTTGTCGTACATTCCCCTGCAGATCCTTCGGATTAGGATGGGTGGTCAGCATATGGTAGTCAGCTATGAAAAAGAAACACTCGTTGGTGTCCTGCATCTTCACAAAATTCTTTACCGCACCGAAATAATTACCGAGGTGCAGGTTGCCTGTGGGGCGTATGCCGCTTAATACAATTGCCTTTTTTTCCATGGCGGCAAAAATAGTAAATTAAGAACAACGGGATAAAAAAAAGAGGAGCTCAAAAAGCCCCTCTTCCTTACAATTCAATTAACGCTCAATTAATTGTTGAGTTTCTTTTTTACCAGGTAGAAATCAACTTTCTCTTCGTAATCGCCGTCGATGCGCTCTTGCATTTCGTCGAGGTTTGTCGGAGGAGGCACAATCACGTTATCCCCTTCTTTCCAGTTCAGCGGCATAGCCACACCATATTTATCTGATGTTTGCAAAGCGTTTAAAACACGCAGGATTTCGTCCATGTTACGGCCTACGTTCAGCGGGTAGTACATGATCAAACGGATCTTTTTACTCGGGTCGATGAAAAAGACGGCACGTACGGCGTGCGTCGTACTTTCGTTCGGCTGCAGCATGCCATAAAGTTTAGATACATTCATGTCGATGTCGGCAATGATGGGGAAATCGAAATAAACACCCGTATTTTCCCTAACATTGTTTACCCATGCCAGGTGCGAGAACACGCTGTCAATACTTAAACCGATCAATTCGGTGTTCAGGGCGTCAAATTCAGCTCTGCGTTGGGCAAAACCACTCATTTCGGTGGTACAAACCGGTGTGAAATCAGCCGGGTGCGAAAAGAGTACGATCCACTTGTCTTTGGCATACTCTGATAATTTGATTTTTCCTTTGGTGGTTACAGCTTCGAAATCGGGAGCCGTGTCGCCGATCCTCGGCATTTGGTAAGTTACATTTGTTTCTTCCATGATAATTTTTCTTTTTAGGTTATCGAATAGATTTATTTTCTGTTTTAATGATGGGGCAAAGATCAGTATAGTTTTAATATAAGTCAAATCAATAATATTTATTATATCATAGATAATATATATATTTGTGTCATGATAACCTTAATACAACTGGAATATATTACGGCTCTTGACACTTACCGTCATTTTGCCACAGCCGCCGAAAAATGTTTTGTTACCCAGCCCACGCTGAGTATGCAGGTTAAAAAACTGGAAGAGGAGTTAGGTATTGTTCTGTTCGACCGGACAAAACAACCGGTTATTCCCACGGAACACGGAAAGCAGGTCGTTGCCCAGGCACGTGTTATCCTGCAGGAAACGGCGAAAATAAAAACTATTGTCAATGACTTCAGCCAGCAGGTGACGGGGCAATTACGCATTGGGCTGATTCCTACCATTGCACCTTACCTGCTTCCGCTGTTCGCCGGAAACTTTAAAAAATCTTATTCGGATGTTGAGCTTATTGTGGAGGAGGTTGTGACTGAAAAGATCGAAGAAATGCTGGTGCAGGATACGCTGGATGTAGGAATATTAGTTACACCCTTACACAACAAACAGATTATTGAGTATCCATTATATTATGAAGAGATGCTTATTTACCACCATGCCGATCATCCTGTTGCGCAGCGTCCTGTAATCAAAGTCAATGAGATTAATCCAAACGAAGTGTGGCTACTGGGAGATGGTCATTGCTTCCGCAGCCAGGTGATCAATTTTTGTGATATTGAAAATATTAATTCAAGCCAGTTACCATTTGAATTTGAAGCCGGGTCCATTGATACGCTGATGAAGATCATCGACCGCGAAGGTGGTTATACACTAATTCCTGAACTGGCCGCCCTTGAGAAAGAAGATTCCAAACAGATTAAAAGTTTTGACGGCATCACGCCTTTGCGCGAAGTGAGCCTGGTATATACCCGTAAATTTGCCAAAACGCGCCTGATTGAGTTGCTGGCTGAAAGTATCCGCCAATCGGTTCCGTTGCATTTGCTGGAAAAAGAAAGGGGTTCGGTAGTTGAATGGCGTGAATAAACAGAGTTGCACCTTAGTTTACAGATTAAGCATAAACAGCAGTTCTTATTCCCACTTTTTCTACTATGCCGGCTATTGCGTTCAATTCGGCTTCTCCGATCTTTTCCAGATTTTTAG
>QMPO01000015.1 GCA_003648625.1 Bacteroidota bacterium | reverse complement strand
TGACGGAGCCTTTATTAAAAATTCTATTTACAAAAAGTCGGTTCCGGCCGGAAGAATTAAAAACATCATCCTGATGAAAACCGATAAAGATGATGTTGCTGCATATAACCTGGATGATCTTTCCTACAAACAATATAATGCGCGTAAAGGAGCCACTACCTGGCTGGAAAGGGAAGACGGGAAGTATGTGTATGTTTATGAAAAGAGCTCAGTCACCAAACTCCGCACGGAATAGAAGTTAGTTGACTAAAACTATTATTGCGAAAAGAGCCTTGACCAGCAAAGGCTCTTTTTTTATCTGGTAATAAACAGAACGATATCAGATATATATTATATTTGAGGAGCAATAAACCCAAAACCAATTATGATGTATTTAAAACCTATTTTAAGCATTAGCTTGCTATTTGTTGTTTTCTCAACAAGTTACGCCCAAAGTGCAGGGTATTTAGACGAAAACTTCGGTGATAACGGAGTTGTAGTTACCAATGCGTATAATAAATCAGAATATGCAAATGCTGTTGCTCTTAAAAGTGACGGAAGAATTGTTATTGGCGGTTGGATCTCTGTAAATAGTGATGCAGATCTTATCCTTGCCCAATACCTGGAAGACGGGAGTCTGGATGAAAGTTTTTCTGATGACGGCTTATTTTGGATAAATTTTCCCGCTTCCGATGATTATTTAAACGATATAGTTGTACAAGAAGATGGGAAAATCATTTTTACAGGAACTACACATGGTTCCGATAATTCTGATATTATTGTGGGCAGAGTGAATACCGACGGTAGTCTCGATAACACGTTCAGTAATGACGGGATGCTTGTTATTGATATTGATGTGTATGATTTCGGGCGTGCAGTATGCTTGCAGGATGACGGAAAAATTTTGGTAGCAGGATACTGCCAGCCTTCATCCGGTATAAATCTGGTTCTGTGCCGGTTAAATACTGACGGAACCTTCGATAACACATTCGGTAGTAACGGAAAAATAATTTATGATGTGAATTGGGAATCGGAAGACTTTATGAATGATGTGGTGGTTTATGAAGGGAATATTTTTGTAAGTGGTTACATTTTTGAAGGTTTCAGCAACAGAACTCCTGGAGGTGTTGCTGTAGTGAAATTTGATGAAGAGGGAAATGTTGTGAGTGATTTTGGTGATGACGGACTGGCATTCGTTGAGTTAGACGCTGTATATCAGGTTTACATTGCCGGGTCAAAAATAGCAATTAACCAGGATGGAATATATGTAGCAGCTACAAGAAGAGATTATGATTTTTACGGAGATTCAGACGTGACCTTAATAAATTTTCTGCATAACGGCTATCCAAATGAAGAATTCGGTATTCATGGGATCGTCTATCTGGAGATGGTAGTCGAGAGTGATGCTGTGGGTATTGCGCTTCAGTCGGATGGAAAGATTATAACGGCAGGAAAGATGTACACCGATTATGAATCGACCGACTCATTTGTAGCCCGTTTTTTACCCAACGGGGAACTTGATGCCGATTTCGGAGAATACTATGGAGTGGCTATAGTAGATGTCAGTCCGGGTGACATGGATAGATTTAATGATGTCTGCCTGCAGGATGACCATAAGATTGTGGCATGCGGCGACGCTGATTTTGGCGATGTAAACTTTTCAATTGCCAGGTTGTATTCGGGCCTGGAAGTAGGAACGCCAGAGATCCGTCCGGATATTTTTAGCGGAATAGATGTAAGGAATCCTGTTGTTGCTCACCAACTGGAAATGATATTTCATCTTCAGGAAGCAACGGATGTTGAAGCACAATTATTTGATATTAATGGCAGGGACCTGGGAACGGTTTTTAGGGAAAGTTATGAAAAAGGGATGTGTAAAAAAACAGTTCATCTTAACACCGGGCTGCCGCAGGGAATTTATATAATGCAGCTAACAGTGAATGGTGAAAGAAAAAGTTATCGCCTGATTGTTCAATAAGAACTACTGAAGGAATTGCACCAGAGAGTGCCAGGTTGTTCCTGGAAAATCATGTGCAGCATGCTCAAACAGAAATAGAAAAAGTACCTGCTTTATTTCCTGACGGTGATTTTTTTTGTCAGTGTAGCATTGCCGACAGAGACGTGGAGCAGGTATGTACCTGAAGAGAGGGCTTCCATATCAAGAATAAAAGTTCCTGTACCGTACAAAGTACCTTCCAATACTTTTTTTCCAAGTAAATCAGCAACTGCATAATTTATCCGGTTTGTTTTCTCGTTTTTAATTCTAATATTCAACTTGTCCGAAGCAGGATTCGGATATACCGATATGTTAAGGTTAACGATCTTATCCTCAATGCCAACATTAACCACTTTTAGTAATTTGGAATATACCGGCATGCTACCGTTGTTTCCGTTAAAATCAATTTTTTTAGTGAAATTGTCACTTTCAATGTTGTATTCAAACCGTACGCCATCATTAGTAAGTCCGCCTTTGTCGGCAACACCGATCAATCTGTAATCATCTACCTGTAACAGGCTGCCCGTCGGGCTGCTTCCGCTTGTCCCGTCGAATACGTACAATCTGTTCAGGCGGTAGTTTATAATGTCATAAGAAAAAATGGTTCCGTGGGTGTTGGTTTCCGCAATCTCGTTTTGTTTCGTGATGCCGTACAGGAGTCCGTCAGCAGTTTCGGTTAAACTTCCAACGGGTTCGCTTCCTGTATTTATCCCATCGAAATCGACCAACTTTGTATAGGTTTCGCTGATAATATCGTATTCAAACAAAACCCCTGCGTTAGAAGTGCCTCCTTTGGGTGTAACACCGTACAACTTACCGTTGGAAGCCTGCAGCAAAGAACAAACGGGTATGGCGCCGCTTAAAGGCCCAAAATCAAACAGTTTCTCATAATCCTCCGTAGCCGGGTCAAAGCTGAAAATCACTCCTGAGTTGTTTTCGCCGCCATAACTTGTAACACCATATAACAGGCCGTTGTTTGCCAGTAGAAGACCACCTTCGGGATGAGCACCGTCATCACCTGTAAAATGTTTTTTAATAATAATGTCAGTATCGCCAGGCGTATACTCAAATATAGTTCCGCTCTGGTCTTCACCGCCATTCCGGGTCATGCCGTAAATATTGCCGTTTGCGAGTGCCAGCAAAAAGCCTGTTGGGTACATACCTTTGTCGCCACCGGAAAATGAATACATTTTTTGATACTGAAAATTATGGGGATCTATCTGAAAAATAACACCATAATCGATATTGGCACCCGGAGTAGTTCCGTAGAGTTGATCATCAGTACCCAATGTCAGCATACCAACAGGACTATCACCCTCACCATAGCTAAATGAATGGATTACTGTGTTATGAGTCCCTTCTTCATCTGTAAAATATACTGTTCCAACATCATTATCACCTCCCTTACTCGTAAGTCCCCAGTAGGTAACCTGGGCACTTAAATGTACCGAGATAGTAATAAAAAGCCCCAAAAGAAAATAAGAGAGTTTGTTTCTCATACGCATTCCACCGGCATTCTGAATAAATTTATCTTACAAACACACTCGACTCAATAGGCGTGACTCCTTCCGGTTGCAGAACACGGATTGTCCAATCACCCGGAGTCATGTCAAAATAAATAGCTCCTTTTCCATCCAGCATCACAGGACCTCCCAGGCAGTCATCTCTCACTGTCTCCAATCCATATACTGTCACGTTAATTTCTGATGGACCAAAGCCGTTTAAGAACCGTGAGAATTCGAAACAGTCGTTGTCGCCGATTTTTCCATAAAAATGCACTTCAAAACCATCAGCGGCTGCTATGGTGTCGGCATGTGTAATACTGTCCACTTTAATGATGTATTCTCTGGTATCATCATCTTTTTTACATCCCTGCCCGGTAACCGCAATGAAACCGGCAATAATCAGAATAGCAACTAATAATTTATTTTTCATGTGTTTATTTTTTCTTGATGCTCTTAAATAGCAAAAACTGTGCCTTATTAACTCATTTTTGATTAGTCTTCGGAATTACCTGAGTCGGTTTCCCCTCTTATTATCTTTTTCATATTTTCAATTTGTTCCGGACTCCCCAAAACAAATAATTTCGATTCAGGAATTAATTTCATATCAGGCGATGGATTCATGATGAGTTCTCCCTGGGCTGTTTTCATCCCGATAATATTTACCCCGGACAATCTTCTTATGGCAAACTCCCTGATTGGCTTATTTCGTAAACGATCCGGTAATTCATGACAGGGCACCTCCATCAGCAGGGTAGGGGTGTCGCTATGCAATGTCAAATGTTCAAGAAATTCAACCAGGTCCGGTTGTGCAACAAGGGTGGCCATATGCGCACCGCCAACACGTTCAGGAAGTACAACACTGTCAACACCAGCCATTCTTAGTTTTTTTTCAGCGCTGTCGCTTGAAGCGCGGCTGATGATTTTTAACCCCGGATTGAGTGCACGTGCCGTTAAAACAACAAACAGGTTATCGGCATCATTAGGCAGGGTGGTTATGAGCGAACGGGCTGTTTTGATATCGGCTTTAATAAGCACTTCATCATCAGTGGCATTTCCTTCAATAAACCGTATGGGCATACCCATATTGTTTATAACCAGTTCGTGATTTTTGTCAACAACAACTATGCTGGCTCCGAAAGCCATCAGTTCTTTTACCACCTGGTCGCCGTTTCGTCCGTAACCAACAACAACAACATGATTTTCCATTTTTGATTTTCTTTTACGTCTGTTAAAAGCGGGATAAAGAAAACTCATTTGCCGCTGAAACAAACTCTTTGTGAGCAATGATATAAAATAAGTCAATACACCTAAACTTCCCAAAATTAAAAAGGCAGTAAACAGTTTACCGGCATCAGACAAAGGCTGAGCCTCCTTGAAACCAACCGTTGAAATAGTAATAACGGTCATATACAATGCATTGATGAAATTGTAATCATCAATGATCATATAACCTAAAATTCCTGTAATAAAAATGGCAAACAGATATATACCTGCCAAAATCAGATTACGATTGCTTTGATTATCCAATTCTTTTTAGTTTGATTAGCTTTTGGCAAAGTTATAAATTCTATTGGAGTCTTTCATCAACTACCGCTAATCAATACATGACCGAACCTGCACCGGAGGCATCTCTTCTTATCGCAATAGTTCTTTTTCAACTGAATAACAGCCTGGGAGTGTTTGGCATTATCGATAATTAATCCCAAAGAAGTGAACCCGTTCGTTATTTTGTTTCTTTCAGGTTTAATTTGCTCATACCAAATCAGTGCTTTATTCTGTATGTTCTCTTCGTTAAATATTTTGCCATAAATGAAGGTAAAGGGTATTATGGTGTTGATTAGAAGAATATCGATTGAAGCCTGCCCCAGACGTGTGCTTTTTGGTTTGGACGGACTGTCGAAATAAGAATGATCTTGCCAGTAAGCATTTGCCTGAACATCGAACAAAGCATAAAGTTCATTTAGATTATCGTGCTCCAGAATCTTATTCAGCATACCGGAAACGGAATGCAGCAAATGTACAAACTGGGAGATACGGGTTGTTGGGAAATTAGATGGCCGCATCCTCATAAACCGCCATAATTTAGTTTCGACAGGTACCAGGTCGTATTTTTTCTGCAGAAATAGATATTCTCTGTAGAGCGATTGCGGGTAATTATCTTTTAATGGTCCTTTTAACAGTCCTGCTTGACCAAAGAATAATGCCTCCAACTGATCAATTCTGTCCATGTGTTTTCCTACCAGGGAAAATGGCAACGATTTAGTTAAGAGTTCAAAAGCATCTGAATTTGTATTAAATCCGAAGTTCCGTCCCAATTGACGGTAAAAGATTTCTGAAAAGTCCTGTTTGTTATCCTTTAGTTTTTCACGAATCGAGTTTGCCTTGTCTTCAAGTCGCTCAATACATAGCGCTTCAAGCCAGGCAAAGACCGTAAATCTGTCGATGGATGCAATCTGGTTTTCGCAGGCTATCCAGGCTTTTGACTTGATGAATGAATTGTATCTGTCCAGTATTTTTATATCAATTTTATCCCGTAACTCAACTGTTGGAATACGTTCTCCGTTTTTGCGAAATACCGGCTTGTCATCGGTATACACAACATGCAAAATAATATTGTCATAAGCTTCATCTTTATGATGCCTGTGCGCCAGCCAGTCAGATGACTTAACATGTATTTCCACATTTCCCGCCCATATAGTGTTTCCTATTTTTATGCGGGCATTGAAGAAATCAGGTCCGCTATCGGTATTACGTGAGCCCGCTTCGATAAGCTTTATTTTTTCTCCTGTTCCACTAACAGACAAGCCATTGAAATCGTAGAGTTTGTTGCTCCAAATGTAATTTATAAAATCTTCCTTCATTCGTTTGCATTTATAATCCTGTCAAAATATCTCCCTGATAATTGTTTCCTTGCTTACTATTTGCCATATTCATCCAGATTGAGTATTTTTGCATCAAACATTAAGACTTTTAATGGCAAACGAAAAGATATTAATTTCCGGAATAGAGTATAAAATTAGGAAATTAATTGAGCTTAACAACCATTTAAAGGACGAAAATCAGCGAATAACTGAACAGTTAGATTTATTAACTGAAAAAATTAAAAAGTTAAACGAAGAACTGGAAATTAATAAAAACAAATTATTTAAATATACACTGGCAAATACGCTTGAAATTGAATATGGTGTTGAGGAGGGTAAGAAAAGAATTGATAATTTGATCGAAGAAATAGATATGTGTATTGAAACGCTTAGTCGTTAGTAAAATAATCAATAATTTGTAGTGCTTACAGGATGGAGACGAATCAGAATATAAAAGTAACAATAGCCGGCAGACCTTACAGGCTGAGTGTCAACAGGGAAGAGGAGGAATTTGTGAGGAAAGCTGCTGATTATGTAAATCAGACAATATTGGACTATTCTAAAGCGTTTGAATATAAAGACCATCAGGATTTGTTTGCTATGATCGCACTACAAACATCAGCAAACTCAATACGCCTTGAAGAGGAAAAATCATTCAGGGAGCAGGAGATGGAAGTTGAATTATCACAGATAGATGAGTTGTTATCGACCCATCTTGAAGAAAAATAAAGCGTTCTTATAAAAATATATTGCCCGCATAATCCAAACTGTTTGTAAACTCAACACTACAACAATTAGGGATAAGCTCATTAAATTGTAGAACAGACCTGTTTACCTTACTGGGATTCTCTTTTGAGGACGCTGGAAGTTTGAAAATTTAGGCAGCCCTAAACGTGTCGAATCGGGGTTTACTATAACCCTTGGATTATTGCGGGCTTTTTTATGCTCAAGCTTGCCGGTAAAATTGTAAAAGTCATGAATGATATATTACTATTAATTATTGTTGCTGCTGTCGGAATTGCCATTGGAATCCTTATTTCCACTACGTTAATGAAACGTACAGTTTTAAAGAAAAGCAGACAAGTTTTGGAAGAGGCGCAGTCGAAAGCAGAAGTGCTCAAGAAAGAGAAGATATTACAGGCCAAAGAGAAGTTTTTTCAGCTGAAAACAGAGCATGAAAAAATTATAGCTGAAAAGAATAACGCGATTCAGAGAGCCGAAAACAAGATCCGGCAGAGGGAAGTCAGTCTCTCACAAAAACTGGAGGAAGCACAACGCAAACAACGGGAACTTGACCTCCTGAAAACCAACCTGAGTAGCCAGTTAGAGCTTCTTGACAAGAAGCAAAAAGAGGTGAAAAGAATGCATGAAGATCAGGTAAAGCAATTGGAAACTATCAGCAACCTTTCTGCCGAAGAAGCTAAATCACAGCTTCTCGAATCGTTGAAAGATGAAGCAAGGGCTGATGCTGTGATGCTGGCAAAAGAAATAGTTGAAGAGGCAAAATTAACCGCCGACCGGCAGGCAAAAAAAATCGTAATTGAAACAATACAACGTACGGCAGCAGAACATGCCATTGAGAACACGGTATCTGTTTTTAATATCGACAGCGACGAAATAAAGGGAAGAATCATTGGAAGGGAAGGAAGAAACATCAGGGCACTGGAAGCCATGACAGGTATTGAACTGATCATCGATGACAGCCCCGATGCTATACTGCTATCCGGATTTGATCCTGTGCGCAGGGAAATAGCCAGACTTTCGTTGCAAAAGCTTGTTTCCGATGGGCGGATCCACCCGGCACGTATTGAGGAAGTAGTTACCAAAACAAAGAAAGAGATTGAACAGGAAATCCTGGAAACCGGAAAGAGGACAGTGATTGACCTGGGAATACACAACATGCACCACGAACTTATAAAGCTAATCGGGCGCATGAAATACCGGGCTTCGTACGGACAAAACCTGCTGGCGCACTCCATTGAAGTTGCCAACCTGAGTGCCACCATGGCTTCAGAATTGGGTATCGATCCTAAAAAAGCCAAACGGGCAGGTTTACTTCATGATATCGGTAAGATTGCCGAAAACGAAACGGAACTTCCTCACGCCATTCTGGGTATGAAACTGGCAGAAAAATTCAAAGAAAAGCCGGAAGTTTGTAACGGTATCGGAGCCCACCACGATGAAGTGGAAATGGAAAGCCTGATTGCACCCATCGTGCAGGTGTGCGATGCCATATCTGGCGCACGGCCCAGTGCCCGACGCGAAGTAGTTGAAGCATACATTCAACGGCTGAAAAAACTGGAAGATCTGGCACTTACTTACACAGGTGTAATAAAAACCTATGCGATACAAGCGGGTCGCGAACTAAGGGTTATTGTTGGTGCCGACAGGGTATCAGATACAGAAGCGGATAAAATCTCTTACGAGTTATCAAGGAAGATCCAGGAGGAAATGACTTATCCCGGTCAAATAAAAATAACGGTAATACGTGAAACAAGAGCGGTTAATTACGCAAAATAAATTATTGAAAAACAAATAAAACAGAAACTATGAAAAAAATTGTACTCGCATTCATATTTGCTTTCTTCGTAGTAAGCCTGAATGCACAGGATGAATTGCCAACAGCAAAAGGAAATAAACTTATCAATATTGGCACCGGCATGCTGGGAGGAAGCGGCGGAGTTAATTTAACACCCATTCACATTGGCTTTGATTATTTTATCATTAACAATCTCAGCCTTGGTTTTGATGCGAACTGGATATATTATCTCTCGAAAGATATTGTAGGCAACCCTCATTTATTTTCAGGTCAGGCAGTGATTGATTATCACTTTAACGAGTTAATGAATCTACCTTCAGCCTGGGATTTTTACGCCGGGGTTAAATTGGGTGCCGGATATATGAATACGGATAAAGCATTGGAAGTAAATGAACTCGCTTATAAGAGAGGGGTGAAATTTGTTTTCAATGGAAGAGTCGGGTTCAGGTATTATTTTAATGAAAAGATTGGTGTTAATTCCGAAGTTGGGATTCTGTCCGTTTCGGGAACCAAAACAAGCGGTGTAACTTTTATGTTGGGAATTTCGACAAAATTATAGCAGGTAAATAAATTATTCTTCAGAGTATTTTTTTGTTAGTTTTGCGCGTTCAATTAAAACCAATATAAATTTAATTTGTTCAAACTATGAAAAAAGCAACCATTGTTTTAATCGGTATGATCCTCTCTTTGTCTGTTTCCGTGCAGGCGCAACATATTTTTAATAAAGGGAGCTTAATGTTTAACGCAGGTATCGGAGGTCTAAGTGTTGACGGATGGATACCTTCTATTAATTTTAGTGGTGAATATGGCGTAATACCAACAGGTGATGTAGGCCTTGTTTCTTTTGGCGGAATTGTTGCTTATAAGTATTCAACCTGGGCAGCAACTCATATCACGTACGATTACAATTATCATCAGTTTGTTATGGGACCAAGGGCTTCATGGCACGTTCATGCATTTGAAAGTGACAAATGGGATGCATACGGCGGAGTTGGTGGTGGTATTAGAATATGGACGCAGTATCAGTGGGATCCGCATTCGACAAATTACACTCATAAAGGAAAAGTAAGTCCTTATGGTGAAGTTTTTGTTGGAGGACGCATGATGTTCAAAGAAAAATTTGGTCTGTTTGCAGAAGTTGGGTATGGAACCCTTTCTGCTATCAAATTTGGCGTCACATTTGGTATGTAATTAAAAATAATTCTATAAAAAAAGCGGCCTAAGCCGCTTTTTTTATTGCTCGTTATTTTCTTCAAACTCTTTGATCAGTTCTTCGGGCGTCTTCCCAAGATTCTTTAAAGAGACCTCCGCATCATCAGCAAAGTCACTTTCAGGATATTTTTCCAGAAACTCTTCGTAATATCTTTTGGCTTTATCAAGATCGTGCAACTGATCTTCATACACAAATGCTTTTAAAAACATGATGGACGACACTTTTTCATAATCCGGATATTCGGTCATTATTTTATTGAACAAAGCAATCGTGCGCACCGGCCGCTGTATATTCATCGAAATATCAGCTGCCCGGAATAAATAAACCGGTGCCAGTGAGTCCTGTGGGTTTTCTTTAGCATATTTCTTATACAGATCTATCAATTTTACGGCATCGGCACGTTTTATCTGCGTACCGCTGTCGTTAAACAAACTGTTTTCCATCGATACAATAGAATCCTGTACTGTCATTTCTGTCTGGCCGTTTTTACCAGGACCAGAACATGATGCTCCAAGAACAAGCACACTGGCTATTAACAAATAATACCTCTTCATAACTCTTTTTTTTTATTTATTTTTTTCTTTTTTTTCGGGGTAAAATTATTTTATACCCTGGATCTATTTTACCGTTTGAAATATCACTCAATTTCCTTTTTAACAATAATTTCCTGATGTTTGGCAATCTTTCAATGAACACGATCCCATCTGTATGGTCAAATTCATGCTGGATAATGCGTGCCGTTACTCCATCAAACTTTTCCCCCTTGTGCAGCACGAAGTTTTCATCATGGTAATTAAGATAAACGGTTTCCGGACGTTTTACGTATTCCCTGATTTCTGGTACACTTAGACACCCCTCTTCCATTTCTACTTCTTCGCCTTCAGTTTTAATTATTTCTGCGTTAATAAATACTTTTTTAAAATCCTTTGCCTCAGGATATTCTTCTCCATAAGGCGCAGCATCGACAATAAACAATCTTATTGCCCTGTTTATCTGCTGGGCTGCTAAACCTACTCCATTCGAGTAATACATTGTTTCGAACATATCTTCGATCAGTTTATCCAAATCAGGATAGTTCTTGTCTATCTGCTCCCCTTTCTTTTTCAATACCGGGTGTCCGTATACAGTTATTGGTAATATCATACAGTAAATCGTTTGTTTTGTGCGCTGAGGTACGACTGTAGTAACAAAGTAGCACTTATCTTGTCCACCAGTGCTTTATCTTGTCTTTTCTTCTTTTTCAGCCCTCCTTCAATCATGGCCTCTCCTGCTATTTTTGACGTAAACCGCTCATCGAAACGGTCAATTTTTATTTCAGGGAATTTCTTTTTAAGCTTCTTTACAAAAGGTTCAATAAACCTGCTGGCATCAGACGGCCTGTTCATCATATCCTTTGGTTCGCCCACAACAATTGTCTCCACATCATGCTCCTGCACATAAGCTTCCAGGTACTGCCAGATATCCATAGCACGCACTGTTGTAATACCGTGAGCTATCATTTGCAGTGCATCTGTGGCAGCAATGCCTACACGTTTTTGACCGTAATCTATTGCTACAATTCTTCCCATAAATATGAACACGCAAAAATAGTGTTTTTTAGTATGTTGTTTTTTAATAACTTTATCATTTTAAGAAAACCATCATGCAAATGTTGAAATCACTTGTTAATGAAGCCTGGAATAACAGGTCTTTGTTAAAGGAAAAGAAATACATACGTGCTGTAGAAGAAACACTTGAATTGCTTGACAAGGGCAAGATCAGAGTTGCTGAAAAGGCAGATAAGGGGTGGCATGTAAACGATTGGGTCAAGAAAGCTGTTATCTTATATTTTCCGGTTCGCGACATGGAAACAACGGAAGTTGGCATTTTTGAGTATCATGATAAAATACCCTTAAAAAGGAATTACAAAGAACAGGGAGTACGTGTTGTTCCTCATGCTGTGGCTCGTTATGGAGCATATATCGCTCCAAATGTCATTCTCATGCCATCGTATGTTAATATTGGGGCATATGTTGATACAGGCACTATGGTTGACACCTGGGCAACAGTGGGTTCATGTGCGCAAATCGGTAAGAATGTACATCTGAGCGGGGGAGTAGGTATCGGCGGCGTTCTGGAACCGGTGCAGGCCGCTCCGGTGATCATCGAAGATGATTGTTTCATCGGATCGAGAAGCATTGTTGTTGAAGGCGTTCATATTGGAAAAGAAGCCGTGCTGGGTGCCAATGTTGTCATCACGCAATCAACAAAGATCATTGATGTCAGTCAGGAAAAAGCGGTTGAATACAACGGGTTTGTTCCTCCCCGTTCCGTGGTCATCCCGGGCAGTTATGATAAACAGTTTCCGGCCGGAACATTCAATGTATCCTGTGCGCTAATTATTGGCAAAAGAAAAGAGTCGACGGATAAAAAAACCTCATTGAATGATGCCTTACGCAATTTTCATGTTTCTGTTTAACATATGTTGAATCTAATCCTTAATTAATACTTAATTTTAGACGGTAACGATGGCTAAATATCATATCTACGCAATATCAGACAGTACGGGACGAACTGTCGATCTGGCCGTAAAGGTTGCTCTGGCACAATTCAGCAACAGAGACACCGAAGTGCATTTAAAAACGGAAATATCATCAATTGAAGAAATTGATAAAGTTGTGCAAAAGGCAGCTAAAACAAATGGATTGATCATTCACTCGTTTGTAAAGCACGAATTAAGCGATTACATTTGGTACGAAGGACGGCTGCATAATGTTGAAGTCATTAACCTGCTTGGACCTGTTTTAAATCGATTTGCCAATTTTTTACATGCCACACCTATTGAAGAGCCGGGTTTATTTACCCGTTTAAACAAAAGTTACTTCCGACGTATCGAAACAACTGAATTTGCCATCAAACATGATGACGGTGCTAATGCACACGATCTGGATGATGCTGAAATTGTCCTAATCGGTGTATCACGAACATTTAAAACACCTTTAAGCATATATCTTGCGTATAAAGGATGGCTGGTAGCAAATATTCCCATAGTTATGGGTATGCCGCTTCCCGAATCTGTTTATAATTTGCCTCCGGAAAGAGTATTCTGTCTTACAACCAACGCCAGTACATTGTCACGATTGAGAAATGTGCGGCATGAATATCTTAGAGGGATGGCTCATGGATATGCGACTCTGGATAGTGTCAAAAAAGAACTGCAATATGCTCATATGTTGTTTAACGGGCATCCCGAATGGAACATGGTTAAAGTAACGGCAAAGCCAATTGAAGAGATTGCCAGCAATATTATCAGAATTTACAGGAAAAAACAAAAAGAAGTTACACCAAAATGAGAAAACCTTTGTAGAGTTTTATTTGATTCTATGCACTATAAAATAATACATACCGCTTTTGTTATATTTATATTGATCGCCACCTTCCCCCTTAACAGTCAGGAATTAACTGAGCAGGGCTGGACACTTGAAAAAAACAGGAGAGGTGTTCAGGTTTACACAAGACCGATAATTGGTTCAAAATTAAAAGAATACAAAGCATTTGTTTCGATCAAAACAGACATTGAGAAAGTTGTTCTTGTTTTACAGGATGCTGAAAATTATTCTTCATGGATGGTAAACTTAAGGAAAGCAAAAACAATAACAAAAATCAGTGATACGGAACAATATGTTTATTCTTTTGGCAGTCTGCGCTGGCCTTTCAACAAAAGAGATATTATAAGCCATATTACCGTTTATTGGTCTGAGAATAAGGACACTGTTAATATTACATCACTGGGAACTCCAGATTATATTCCAGAGCAAACAGGGGTGCTGCGAGTACAAAAATCCGGCGGAATATGGCATATTTATCAGAAAGATGAGCGGACTATAAAAGTTGAGGAAACATTTAACGCAGACCCCGGTGGTTCTGTCCCATGCTGGGTAGTAAATATTTTTGCCATTGAAGGGCTCTATAAAACATTGTCTAATTTAAAAGAGTATCTGGAAGATCAACAAAAACCATGTAACTAATGTTAAAAATATCGATCATTCAACTTCTACCAAAATTTGCTGATCAACGGCAGAATATTAAAAAAATAAATAAACTGTTACTTCGAACAAGCCAATCTGATCTTGTCGTACTTCCCGAACTTGCCAGTACGGGATATAATTTCATCAACAAAGAACAGGCCTTTTCTCTGGCTGAATTACCGGAGAACAGCGAATATGTTGAAATGCTTGTGAGTCATGCGCAAAAAAACAAACAAATCATTGTCAGTGGCTATCATGAATTATATGATAATAACTTGTTTAATAGTTCACTACTTATTACGGAAGACGGTATAGCAGGAAAGTACCGAAAAGTGCATTTGTTCATGAATGAGAAAGCAATTTATGAACCCGGAGATCTTGGATTTCCTGTTTTCAGCATCAAAGGATTGAAATTGGGCATGCTCATCTGTTTCGACTACCTGTTTGCCGAGGCATGGCGTATTGTGGGCTTAAAAGGCGCCGAGATAATAGCTCATCCTTCTAACCTCATCACACAAAATGCTACGAAAGCCATACCGGCACAGGCAATGATAAACAGGTTCTTTGTTGTTACCGCCAACAGAACGGGCACTGAACGTAACATAACTTTTAACGGAAGGTCATTTGCAGTTGATCCTAACGGTGATTTCATTGTACGTTTACCTGATGATAAAGAAACCATAAGCACATTCTCTATTAACCCCAAGGCAGCCCGCGACAAGCTAATTACTCCGCTCAACCATGTTTTTAATGACCGGTTTCCGGATATGTACAAAGAAATACTTGAAAAAGACCTTACCTAGACCGGTAACTTTTTTTCCACTTCAGGGTGTATCCCACATTAAACTCAATAAAATCAGCTTGTGAGAAGTTGTATGCCCGTACGTTAACACCGGCAACAATATTTCCGGGAAAATAATACTTAATGCCCACGCGCTGATATGTTGTGGGGACATCCATACTTTCGGTTTCGGGCAAGTATATATAGAAACCAGGCTGTGCCAGAATTGAAATCTGGTTGATAACCAACTCGAAAGAAGGAAAAACACCGATTAAAAATTTATCGCCGAATATTGCTGTTGCTTTTTCCGGCTTTCCATTCTTCATCGTGGTATCTGCGCCGTAAGCACCGTTGTAACTTAAGTCCAGACCTCCCCCGATTTTTATTTTATACGAAACCTGCCTGTTGACACCAGTTGACACAGTGTAAACTCCGTAATTAAATGCTGTAGCTACCGTGTCGCTGTTACTGTCAACATACGTAAAACCAACTTGCTTCAGGGAGGGCGACAGTGTGATCAGCCATTCCCATTCCTTTTCATATGTGGGCTTCGCCCTCGAAATGTATGCCTGCCTGTCGTTAAACAGGTAATTTACCCCCACACGCGGGGCCAGCATATTAACGCCAAGATTAGGAAGTTTAACAGAACCGTTGGAAAAATGTGTAAAGTTTAGCCCGAAGTACAGGTTAAGCCGTTTTGAAAGCTGCACAACTGAATTAATACCAAAGTCAAAAAAAACCGTTGCAAAAGAACCTATCGGGTAGTAATAACCATTTTCCCGTAAATCGTGCCTTTTCCAGTTAAACGAAATACCAAAGTCAACTTCATAATTTATACTCCATTTTTTCCATCTTTTAAAAGGAGCATTTATGTATGCATATACTGCCAGCGGGTGCCCTAACTCATGGTCGCCGGGAAAACATGCGCTGTAAGCACCAAACCCCCAAACCGGATATCCGTAAAGTTGTTGCCACAATTTCTTCCCGTCACTCTGTATGCCATATTGTGCTGTAAACGAGTGAAAGAAACCATAAGGTTTATTCTGCGGGTTGTCACCTTTCACAAAAGCGTGTGTTGGGATAACCATCCCCGGCTGGTAATAAAAATGAATTGTTTTAGTATATCTCTGCACGTCTGTTTTAGTCGTGTCGCCCGCAAATAAATGGAAGTTAAATAACAGGAGACAGAGGAGTAGAAAACTTTTATATGAACGGGATTTCTCCGAAAGCATGTGTCGATGAGTTTGTGCAAAATTAAAAATTTGAGCGAACCTATGAGCGCTGTATATATTGCATGCAAACATCAAAAAATTGATCTGCAAAATTAATTCGTACCGTGAGCCTGACCATTTGTTGTTTTATTATAATTTTGGCGCTCATTATACATACAACGGAATATTATGAAGAAGGCCTTTTTTATTATTTTACTGACATTCGGCGTATTGCAATTGAGCAATGCCCAGGATAATCTAAACATCCAGGAGCTAAAGCAGGCAGAAACCACTCAAAAGATTGCCACACTCTTACATCTGATCAATAATTTTTATGTGGATACGCTGAACATGGCAGAAGTGACCGACAAAGCGATTGTCTATACATTAAAAGAACTGGACCCGCATTCTGCATACATTGCCGAAAAGGATGTAGAAAAGGCCAATGAGCCGCTAGAGGGAAGTTTTGAAGGTATCGGTATTACATTTCAGCTTTTTAAAGATACAATTCTGGTTATCTCACCCATACCTGGAGGTCCTTCAGATAAGGTAGGCATTATGGCAGGTGATAAGATTATCACAGTGGAAGGGGAGGAAGCCTTTGGTGAAGAAATAAACAACCAGTGGGTTTTTGACCATCTGAGAGGTAAAAAGGGAACTGAAGTGAAGGTTGGTGTTTACAGAAAAAATGTAGAAGGCCTGCTTGATTTCACCATCGTTCGTGATAAAATTCCTATTAACAGCCTGGACGCTGCCTTTATGCTGGACGACAAAACAGGATATATCAAATTAAATCGCTTTGCCCGTAACTCATTGGAAGAATTCAGGACGGCAGTAGCTGAGCTTAGGGAAGAAGGAATGGAACAACTTGTTTTTGATTTACGTGGAAATTCAGGGGGGTATCTCGGAACAGCTATGTCGATCGGTGATGAATTTCTGAAAGAAGGTGAGCTTATCGTATATACCGAAGGTATCCACAGCCCGCGGCAAAACCTTAACTCAACAGGAGGCGGTAGCTTTGAAAACGGAAAACTGGTCGTACTTATAAACGAAGGTTCTGCTTCAGCTAGTGAGATTGTCTCGGGAGCCGTTCAGGACTGGGACCGCGGGTTGATCGTTGGCAGGCGATCCTTTGGCAAAGGACTGGTACAAAGACCGTTTAAATTGCCTGATGGCTCGATCGTACGGTTAACAGTAGCACGCTACCACACTCCTTCCGGAAGATGCATTCAGAAACCGTATGATGAAGGTACCGAAGAATACTACAAGGATTTTTACCACAGATTTGAATCAGGTGAACTGATGCACCCTGACAGTATACATTTTCCTGATTCATTAAAATATAAAACATCGGGTGGAAGAACAGTTTATGGTGGAGGAGGCATTATGCCTGATATTTTTGTTCCTTTTGATTCAATCAGGTATAACCAGCTCTTTTCATCGCTGATCAGAAAAGGGGTGTTTAACGCATATGTAAATGAATACCTGGATAAGAACAGGAAGAAACTGATGAAAAAATATGCGGCATTCAGTCAATTTAAAGACGGTTATCTTCTAAGTGATGATGATTTTGATGTATTTATTGCCCAGGCTGAAGAGAAAGAGGTGCTGACAGAAGAAAACAGGAAAGAACTTAACGAGAGTTTTGTCAGGTTGCAGTTAAAAGCACTTATAGCACGCAATTTATACGATACGGAAGCCTATTTTGAAGTATTGTCGTTAGTTGACCATGAGATTAATAAAGCACTCGAAGTACTTAATGATCAGGATGTTTTCAACAGTTACGGTTTTGGTGACAAGTAAAATCAGGCTCTGATAATGGTGAACTTTCCATTAGCTTCCAGTTTTATAATAGTGGAAGGTTTTACCGTTCTGATCCTGTTCCTGAAGCTTTCTACAGTGTAATCCACACTTCTGATAATTTCTTCAGGTATCTGATCGAAGAAGGCGGGGGAGGGCTGTCCCGATACATTTGCCGAAGTGCTTACCAGGGGTTTGTCAAACTTTTTTATCAAGGCTCCGCTAAACCGGCCCTTTACAATTCTGATAGCAATAGTACCATCCGGAGCGATCAGGTTTTTTGCCAGGTTAATGGCATTTGGGTAAACAATAGTCAACGGGGAAACTGAATTTTTCATTAAATCAAATGCAATCGGAGGCACGTCTTTTACATATCTTTTAATCTTATCTGCACTATCAAGTAATATGATCATGCTTTTAGTTTCACTGCGTCCTTTTATTTTATACACCTTTTGAACTGCTTTACTGTTTGTAGCATCACAACCAATTCCCCAAATTGTATCGGTCGGGTAAAGGATTAGTTTTCCTTTTTTTAAAAGTTCTATTGATTTATTTATTTCAGTCTCAAGATTCATAATTGTTTCAATAGTTGTTCGTTTTCAATGGTATAAGCGCAATCAAAATGCTTTTCCGGGCATTGGTTTCGCCCATGAATTCCACATGGCCGGCAAGCCAGTTCTTTTTTTGTTTGCACGATGAATGATCTGTCAGACAGCGGGCCGAAGCCAAACTCCGGAACAGTAGAACAAAAAATGGCTGTGACAGGGGCATTTACAGACGATGCCAAATGCATGGGAGCCGAATCATTCACATAATTCATCTGTGCATCTTTCATCAGCACTGCCGATTCCAAAAAGGATAATTTCCCTGCCAGATTAAGGCAATTTGCTCTGCCGGATTGTTTAATGATCCTTTCGCAAAGATCATGTTCCTCTCCCGACCCCAGTAAATACACATACATGTTTCCGTTAACAGAGGAAACAAACTCCGTCCATTTCTCCTCAGGAAATGTTTTTGTAAACCACAGCGAACCCGGTGAAACAGTAATATAGGCATGTGTTTTGTATTGCGACATCTTTGCGTCATCATGCTTTGAAGGATATAATTTTACCGGAAATTTTTTGTTATCCGTCAAATGTTCGATGAGCAGAAGATTTCTGTCTACTTCATGCATACCACCTTTCTCGCTTAACACATGTTTCACCTTTTTGGAATAAAGAAATGAAAAAGGATTTTTTCCGAACCCGATTTTATTCCTGGCGCCCGACAATGCGGTTATCAGGCCGGACGATGCAAACCGCTGAATGTTAATCACCGTGTCATAATGCTGTTCACGGATAAACCGGATAATTTCTTTCAGGTTGCTGTATTTCTTTTCTTTCTTATCCCAGGCAATTAAATTACTAATGTAAGGATGATTCCGTAATAACGGCTGGTATCCGTCTTTAAGTAAAAAGTCAATTCCGGCATCCGGAAAATAGTGATGTAACTTCTCTATCAGCGGTGTGGCAAGAATCACATCGCCTAAGGAGGCTGTTTGTATGATGAGGAACCTTCTCAATTTATATATTTTGTACAAAGTTAGGGAAATATAAAGCTTTTTAAACCATTCTTATGGCAGGAATTTAAGTTTAGTTACACTTATCTTATTACAACCTGACAATAAACTTTTTCAAATGTGTTATTTAAAATTATTTTTAATTATGAACAGGGATTTATCATAATAGGTAAGTTCGTATTTTTACATGCAACTTTAATAAATTTCTGACATGGTAAATTTAGAAACATCCTATATGGGGTTGGCTTTAAAGAGCCCTTTGATTGTTGGCAGTTCAGGTTTAACAAATTCGGTTGAAAACATTATGGAAATTGCCCGGCATGGTGCAGGAGCAGTTGTGTTAAAATCGTTATTTGAGGAACAGATCAAACATGCCGCATCAAGCACCATCATGCAAAATGAGTTGGGCAATGCCTATCCGGAAGCCGAAGATTACATCCGTAATTATACACGGGAAAAAGATGTGGATGACTACCTGAAGTTAGTTGAGAAAAGCAAAAAGGCTGTTGATATACCGATACTGGCTTCCATAAACTGTGTAACAAACACTGAATGGACAACGTTTGCCCGGCAAATTGAGGGAGCCGGTGCTGATGGTTTGGAACTGAATATATTTGTTATGCCATCAGACCCAAACCGCGAAGGAAAACAAAATGAAGCCGTTTACTTTGACATTGTCAGGAAAATCCTTGAAGTTGTCAACATACCTGTAGCGCTAAAGATCAGTTATTATTTTTCTTCCCTGGCAAATACAGTGATGAAATTATCGTGGACGGGAGTTAAAGGGATTGTTCTTTTCAACAGGTTCTTTAGCCCCGACATAGATATTGAAAATCTGGAAATCAAATCAAGCAATATTTTCAGCTCTCCTTCCGACATTGCCATTTCTCTTCGCTGGATTGCCATGCTGTCGACCCATGTAAACTGTGATCTGGCCGCATCAACAGGTGTTCATGATGGCAACGGGCTGATCAAAGAACTGTTAGCGGGTGCTAAAGCAGTACAGATAGCCTCTGTATTATATAAAAAAGGCTTCGGAGAAATTGAACATATGACAGAAATACTTGAAAACTGGATGGAGCGTAAGAATTATACACGATTAGAGGATTTCATTGGTAAAATGAGCATTTCTGAAGCAGAAAATCCTGCATCCTACGAACGGGTTCAGTTTATGAAACATTTTTCGGGTATTGAATAAATCTCAAAAATTCAGTTTTTCGTTGTTCTCCTGATATTATTTATATCTTAGTTCTTTAGTTTAAAAGAACATTTATGTCCGGAAGAGTTATAAAAATAATCTTTCTTTTTACGGTTTTACTTAGTACCCAAACAGTACCTGCACAAATCATGAATTATTACTGGAGTACAAACTTTAACTCCATTTCCTCTTTGCTTGGCGGTGCTGTTGTTGCCGGTGAGGGTGATAATGCCTCTATTTATTACAATCCTGCCACTATTGCAGAAGCCGAACAGGGAAGTAACTTCTCGTTAACATCAAGTTTATTTACCTATTACACCTACACATATAAAGATGCGTTGGGAGACGGCACAAAATTATACACCGATTACTTTATAGCCCAGCCTCCTTTTATTTCTTATACATACCGACCTAAGAGCGATTCAAAATTCAGACTATCTGCTGCCGTACTTACCAGAGTTAAGGAAGATATTAATATGATCTCGGCCAATTCTAAATATTACGATGTCTTGCATAATTTACCCGGTGAAGAATTATACAACAGCTTATTTGATTACCGTAATTCTTATATTGACACATGGGTAGGAGTGGCACTTGCACAGCAGGTGACAGAAGGTTTTAGTTATGGTGTCAGTTTGTTTGTTTCGGAAGCAAGTATAAAATATCGTTACAGGTACGCTACTTCTGCTTATAGTGTAAACGATACACTGGATCCGGAAATATATCCACAATCGCAGCGGATTGCAGAGGGCACATACGAAGAAGCCTTTAAATTTACTGATTACCGGCTTATTTTTAAAGTCGGTGTTTTGTACAAATCCGGTTCGTGGAGATTTGGCTTGAACCTGACAACACCATCTGTCTATCTGTTCTCATCCGGTAAGCAGGCTATTCGTACTGAACTTGCTTCGAACATCTCGTTATCAACAAATGACTTTTTGCCTGATTACCAGATTTTTGACGGGCAGACGGATAACCAGTTAAAAACAGATATTAAACTTCCTTTGTCTATATCGATTGGTATTATAAAAGAGTTCGGAGATAATAAAAAACGCCTTTATTTTACAGCGGAATTCTATAAAAGAATTAAGTCTTATAAAATGATTAGTGCTGAAATCAATGATGATATAACGGATGATCAGATCTATGAGTTGCTTGAGAATAAAGACTGGCTTTCATTTGCATATGCCACACGAAGCTTTTTTAATGTAGCTCTTGCTTATAGCTGGAGAATCAGAAAAGGAAGAGAATTTTTAAATTCATTCAGAACGGACCTTACCAGTATAAGAAATGCCGACATGGGCGAATACAGCCACTACAACGTTATAAAAACAGTAGACTATAACAGATTTCATTATGCGGCCGGATTAAAATTCAATATTAAAAAAAGCAATTTCATTGCCGGAGGAGAACTCTCATTTGCTTACAATAACAACATCAAACAAATTGCCAACTTCACTGACCCTGTTGAACTAAATACCAAAGATAATCGGGTGCTCCAGGGGGAAATAAAAAATGATATGAGCATTATGTATTGGGGGTTCAGTGTCTATATTGGCGCCACCCTGAATTTTATTCAAAAATAATAGTTATTTTTGGCCCGGTATTTGT
>QMPO01000014.1 GCA_003648625.1 Bacteroidota bacterium | reverse complement strand
TCGGTTACCGTGGTGTTTTGTTGTTGCACGGCGGTTTCTTTTTTACATCCGTTCAGCCAGAGCAAACCGGCAGCAAGGATCAATGTCAGTGAAATAATGGTTAGTTTTTTCATAATTAATAGATTTTGGTTAATAAAATAATTACATAGTTCTATAGTTCCACTACTGAAAATCTACGAAGTTGCATGTATCGTCGGGGGAAAACATACGGGTAACCGGTGTTGGGAGTCTTTCTCTCTTTGTCAGGCGTTGTAACCGGTTTTAGTATGTTCGGATCATCATCTGTACGGTGCTTCTTTTGTTTTTTCAGTTTATTGTTAGTTTTTGGTTTTCCTGATTGATTACAAATTAAAAAACCTTTCCCGGTTTTTTTATCCCTGTTTTCCGCTATTTTTTCAAATAGTGGGTTTTTTTGCGTATTTCATACGACACTCATACAAATGAGGCTGTTTGTATCGTCACCACCGTTTCTATTTATTAGTACCAGATGCTTAAAGTTTTTTGTCCCCCTCCCCTGTGAAATGCTTCACAATAGATTGTGCCCCTGTCTGTTATGATTTTATTGTATAGTTGTTTTAAATAAGGAGAAAGGGGATAAGCAACAGACTCTGTTTCAGGTAGTATTAAACCTTTTTTGTTTTTAGTACTTTTGGCTGCTTCAAACATAAAACAAGTACCTTTATGGATTTAATGAGTTTATTCTGGTTTTTAGTTATCGGCGCCCTGGCCGGGTGGCTGGCAGGTGTCATCATGAAAGGAAAAGGTTTCGGCATTCTTATCAATATGATTGTCGGAATTGCAGGAAGTTTTATCGGCGGCTGGCTTTTTGGTCTGCTGGGAATCCACACAACAGGGCCGAAAAACCTGGGAACTTTGGTTACATCGTTTGTCGGCGCGGTCATTCTTTTATACCTTGTCAATCTTATTAAAAAGAAATAATCTTTTTTACATCAGGAGGCTCTTCGGAGGGTAGGAATCAGCACCTTTCCCGCACAATTGCAATTAACTTTTTGGTGTTCATTATTATAAGGCTGCATTCGGTAAAATGTGTCCTTATTACATATATTTTTGCCATGAATTTACGTTAGAGAGGAAATAGCAACAGAAACATGAGAAAAACAAACTGCATATATATAACCCTGTTTTTAATCTTTTTATCACCTGTTCTGATATCGCAGACCCAAACAGATTCAATAACGGATGTAGCATCGCAGGTAGAAGCTACACAGGTACTGGATAACAACCTGCAAATAAGCACGCTTGACACAACAAAACAGGAAAACTTCACGGAAGTTAATGAGAATGGCGTTCTGCTCATAAAAGATTCGCCTGTTGTCAGGATGCTGGACAGCCTGACTTATGCTAAATTTTACAAGGATTTTTATTTTGTCCTTGATACAAGCGCTGCCCGCTCCGCGTTTAAACCAGGCGAGACGCCTGCATACCCCGATTCAGTTTATGAACAACGTATCGAAGCCCTGAATGTACAAACCCCCTTCGAACTGACGTACAACAAAGAAGTTAAAACGTTTATTAACCTCTATGCGGTTAAAAAGAAGGATCTGACGGCTAAGATGTTGGGGCTGGCCGAAATTTATTTTCCCATGTTCGAGGAAATTTTGGATAAATACGATATGCCACTGGAAATAAAATACCTGGCCATTGTAGAATCGGCACTGAACCCCGCAGCCGGTTCCAGAGCAGGAGCCAAGGGATTATGGCAGTTTATGTACGGTACCGGAAAAGTGTACGGATTGAAAGTAAGCTCGATGGTGGATGACCGTTACGACCCGTATAAATCTACGGTAGCAGCCTGTGAACACCTGACAGATCTCTACGATATATATCAGGACTGGTCGCTGGCACTGGCTGCCTACAACTCAGGAGCGGGTAATGTAAACCGCGCAGTCAGACGTGCCGGCGGAACAAAAAATTACTGGGCGGTATGGCCGTTCCTTCCGCGTGAAACAAGGGGCTATGTGCCTGCTTTTATTGCGGTTAATTATGTGATGAATTATGCTGCCGAGCATAATATTTATCCGATGAAACCCAATATGTTCTTTTACGATATTGACACGGTTACCATTCACGATGTGCTGGCATTTGACCAGTTGAACGAAATGCTCGGAATCCCAATAGACGAGTTAAAATATCTGAACCCTCAATTCAAACTGGGCATTATTCCGGCAACCGGAGGAACAACTTATACGATAAGAATCCCAAGGCAGTACACGGCAGATTTTCTGAACAATGAAGAAGCTTTGTATGCCTATAAAACACGGAAGGGTATTGAAAGGGATAAACTGCTGGCTGAGGTTAAAAAAGCGAAAGACAGAAACATACATATTGTCCGAAGCGGTGAAAACCTGGGGCTTATAGCCCGGAAATATCATGTGTATGTTAACCAGATCAAGAGCTGGAATAACCTGCGCAGCAGCACCATTTACCCGGGACAGAGGTTAGTGATCTACGGGGCCGGAAGCAGTCATTACTATGCAAAATCGAAAACGCCGGTAATCCGTTCCTCTGAAAAATCGACACACACAGTGAAGAACGGCGAAAATCTTGGACTGATCGCTAAAAAATATAAATGTACGGTAACCGACCTCAAGGAATGGAATAACCTGAGAAACTCAAAAATTTACCCTAAACAAAAACTGATTGTTTACAAACCGGCCGAAAAAACCCCCAGTACCGTTAAGGATGGTAAATATGTGTATCATATCATCCGCAAGGGAGATACCCTTTGGGACATTGCCAAAGAATACGATGGGGTAACGGTGGAGCAGATTAAACGCCTCAACAACATCAAAAATACGCGAAAACTGAAACCCGGACAGAAAATTAAGATCGCCGTAATTAGCTAATCCGCAATATTTTTATTCTGTGTACGTTCCATTATAGGTGTCGAAAAGACGAAAAATTTTAATCAGATGAAAAAAATTGGAGTTGCTGTCGTGATCATTATGGCAGTACTGTTTGTATTTAGCGCCTGCACAAAAAATACCGGCAGGTCGGGTAAAGTGCGCTCAATTGGTAAAACTTCCGAAATTCTGGTTGTTGTCGAGAACGAACAACAATGGGAAAATTCAATTGGAAAAACGATAAGAGAATATTTTGGGAAAGACCAGCAGGGATTGCCCCAGCCCGAACCCTTGTTTGATCTGGCACATGTTACCAAGACAAGTTTTTCGGATCTGTTAAAAAAACACCGCAATATTTTTATTGTGGAAATTGATAAAAACAGCATAGAACCGAAAATAGAATTGGTCGGAAATCATTGGGCCGAACCGCAGGTAGTTATCCGGATAACAGCCCCGAACAAAAGTGTTTTCCTGCAGACATTTGAAAAAAATGCGGGTGTATTCATTGAAAGATATAACCAGACCGAAAGGGAACGCATAGCCACCTTATTTAAATCGACCCCCAACAAAGATGCTGTCAGGGAAATTAAACAGAATTTTGGTTTAAAGCTGATCGTCCCCAGAGATTATCATCTGGTAAGGTCCGAAACGGATTTTATATGGATACGAAAAGAAACAAATGATTACAGCCAGGGGTTTTTCATTTTCAGAGAGGCGTACAAAGATACTGCCCAGTTTTCCAAAGCAAGTGTCAGTGCCCGTACAAACAGGTTCCTGAAACAATATGTGTCGGGGCCTACCGAAGGCTCTTATATGACACTCGATGAAACCTATTATGAACCGGAGCCGCTGATCGTTACCGATTTTTCTACGGAATATGCCGTCGAACTGAGAGGATTCTGGGATGTTGAAAACGACTTTATGGGCGGGCCTTATGTATCGTACACTTTTACCGATCCCGAAAATGAATGGATCATTACCCTGTTTGGATATGTTTATCATCCCAGTAAGGAAAAGCGTAACCTGTTACGGCAGGTAGAGGCACTTTTGTATTCTGTCGAATTTACTAAGTAGAAGGTGAGGAAGGGTAAAATTTACTCCTTACCGTAAAAAATAGTGATCTTACCTAAAGGAGTGTTGGTTTCTGAAACGATTTCCGGATCAATAAAAACTCCGAGTTTGGTTGGAGAGGTTTCCATGCCTTCAAAGAAAAAAGTAAGCGTACTGTTTTCATCGTTAAAAACCCATTTAGCTTCATGTGAATTGTCGTTCGAAATGATGATCATCACCGAATCATTCATAATCCGGAAATAAGTTTGTTTTTGCATTTCAATAACCTGACTTAACATTTCAGGCGACACCTTTTGCTCATCAAAATTTGTTTCAACGTTTTTAACCTTCCATGTGCCAATAAGTTTGCTTTCCGGACTGGAGCATGATACGATCAAAAATAAAGCAATACTTACGCTGGCAAAAAATATCTTCTTCATGACTACCTTTTAAATTCCCGACAAAAATACAATCAAAAATCCATTATTTGTAAAAAAGTTAACAAAGCTTTTTATATCTTGTTTTTTCTCCTTACAAATCGGGAAAAGGAACTGTTTAATTTAACTTTTTCATTTTTTCTTGGGGGTTTAAAAAAAAGTAGTACTTTTACGAGTGAATATTAACTAACGTTGATAATATGTTATCAGAAAGGCAACAACAGATCATAGATGAATCGATAAAGATTATTGATAAGAAAGGAATACAGGGACTGACCATTAAGAATCTGTCAAAAGCTATCGGTATTTCCGAGCCGGGTATTTACAGGCATTTTGAAAGTAAAACGGAAATACTGATTAATATATTGAATAATTTTAAAGAGATGGCGCTCGGCCTTTCTGGTATTATAGAAACCTATAATGTCTCTGCCATAGAAAAAATGAGATTTATGTTTTCGAAATTATTCGAAATGTTTTCGGAAAACCCTTCTATAGTATCAGTGATCTTTTCGGAAGAAATTTTTAAAAACGAAGAAGTATTAAAAAATAAAATCGCAGAGATCTTAAACCTGAATACACAAACAATTGAAAAAATAATTGCCAAAGGGCAAGCGGAAAAAAACGTACGTGAAGATATTGATGAAGAAAACCTCGCATTGCTGGCAATGGGTTCCATTAGGTTGCTTGTAAAAAAGTGGGATCTGAATAACCACAATTTTGATTTAAGTGCAGAAGGTGAAAAACTGATCAATGTATTGAGTAAAGTGCTGGAAAAATAAAATAATACTGTAATAATTTAATCTAAAAAAAACATGAAAATAACTAAAGTTGCAAAGATACCGGTAAAAGAAAATCCGCATAAAGTTGATGCCCGGATGATGTATGACAAAGAGTCGGCGCAGGCCGTACATATTCAGCTAAATCCCGGTGAAAGCCTGAAACCGCACATTACCCCCGTGGATGTTTTCTTTTTCATTATTGAGGGAACGCCCGATATCCTTGTGGGTGATGAGAAACAAAGAGTCGAAACGAACAGCCTGGTGGAAAGCCCTAAGGATGTAGTGCACTGTATCTATAATAATACCGATGAAGTTGTCAGGGTATTGGTGGTAAAAGCCCCCAGGCCCGTAGCAAAAACAAGAATATTCTAAAGGAATCAGACTGCCCACAATAAGCCGTTCCGTGCGAACGACCAGTCGGGCAGTTTTTTTAAATAGAATAAAATAGTGAATACTAACTAAGATAACAATGGAAAAATTATTATACAAATTGCTTAATTATTCATGGGTCAGCATGATCGTGATCCTGGTGATTACCGCTTTGTTTTTTCTGCAGATGAAAGAAAATACACGGATGGAAACTAATCTGGATAAATACATGCCACATGATCATCCTGCTTTTATATACAGCGACCAGGCTGAGGAATGGTTCAATATTAAGGACGGGATCATCATTGCCCTGGAAAATCAAAAAGGCGTTTTTAATTCGGAGACTTTAGATAC
The DNA here is from genome assembly GCA_003648625.1 of Bacteroidota bacterium. Lineage (GTDB taxonomy): Bacteria > Bacteroidota > Bacteroidia > Bacteroidales > F082 > UBA4459. Next base: position 16,410 of record QMPO01000014.1, on the reverse strand, counting down.
ACTGAAACAACTCACTAAACGATTTCAAAAGTTTGATGAAATTGACAAGGCCGATGTAACATCCCTGTACACGGCAGATAATATCATAGGTACAGTGGATGGAATGGACGTTAAACGTTTCTATAAAAGAGTTCCGAAATCGCCGGAAAAATTACAGCAACTTAAAGAGAATGTCGAAAACAACGAAATGATTTTCGGCAGGCTGGTATCAACTGACGAAACGGTTACCGTAATTATCGCCGAAATAGGAGACGATGTATTTACCCAGGAATTTTACAATGAAATACTGGAAGTAGCCAAAGCTTCCGAAACGGATGATATAAAAATTCATGTTGCCGGTCGTCCCATTGTTGAAGGAACTATGGCATTGCTCGGTCCGGAAGACATGAAGAGAATGGTGCCCATTGTTTTACTGGTTATCTTTCTTGTATTATTTCTCACTTTACGCAGCTTCAAAGGGACACTTATTACGCTGGGTGTTGTCTTCTTTTCAACTATCTGGGCATTTGGGCTTATGGCTGTGGTAAATATTCCCATCTATGCGGTTTCTACAATGATTCCCGTAATGCTTATTGCTATCGGTGTAGCAGATGGTATTCACCTGTACAGTCATTTACATACATTTATCGACCATAATCCGACAGCCGGGAAAAAAGAAGCGATTAAAGATATGATCAAACACATGTGGAAGCCGGTTGTCATGACTTCCATTACCACTGCCGTTGGCTTCATCTCTCTGCTTACTTCTCAGGTATATCCGGTAAAATATTTCGGAATATTCACCGCATTCGGGGTAATGATGGCGATGGTATTCTCCCTGATTTTTCTCCCTGCCGGCATTATGATCTTTGGTCTGCCTAAAGCGCGTAAAATAAATAAAGATGAAGACAAAGGCGGACATTCGCATTCAAAACTGGCCAACAATTTTGCTTCGATAGTTGTTAAAAATAAATACGTTTCTCTGGTAGGGACAGCTGTAATCATTGTCCTCTCAGTAATCGGAATGCAGAAAATATGGATCAACTCCAGTTTCCTCGATAAATTTGAAGAGGACAGTGATATTGTGCAGACGGACAAGTTCATTAACGAACATTTCGGGGGTACAAGCACCTTAAACCTCATACTTGATGCCGATGGAAAAAAGGATGTATTCAAAGAGCCCGAAGTGCTGAAACTTGTTGATAAGATGCAGAAAGATGTGAACAATCAACTTCAGGTTGTTGGGAATACCTTTTCACTAGCCGATTACGTCAACCGGATGAACAAGGTGATGAATGCCGACGATGAAGCGTACAATACCATTCCTGACAGCAAAGACATGATCGCACAGTATTTATTGCTTTACGAAATGTCGGGCGACCCCGAAAATCTGAATAAGGTAGTGGATTACGATTATGAAAAACTGAACGTGATGTTTCAGTTGAAAAGCGATAATTCAAAGGCCATCAACTCGGCACTTGATGTAATCCATACATACGAAGACGATTTTAACCAATTAGGTATCACGCTGAACTATGCCGGTAGTGGATACAAAGGGCTGGTATTTACCGACTTAATTCTTGAAGGACAGATAATGAGCCTCATCTTATCGTTGATTATTATCGTGGTATTGCTGTCGGTTATGTTCCGAAGTATTGGAATAGGCCTTATCGGTTCGGTTCCGATCATTGTTACGGCACTTATAAGTTTCGGCATCATGGGCTACCTGGGTATTCCGCTAAATACTACTACTGCCCTGCTGTCAAGTATTGCCATTGGTATAGGAATAGATTATGCGGTACATTTTCTGGAACAGTACAGGCATAATGCTTCCCAGACTGATGATAAACTGGTGGCTGCCCAGAAGACAATGGCCCACTCCGGAAAAGCGATTATTTACAATGCTATTGTGGTTATCGCCGGTTTCCTGGTGTTGTTGTTTTCCGTTTTCCCGCCAAACCGCGAGCTGGGCGCTTTGGTATCGCTGAATATGTTTACCAGTTTCGTAGGTACACTGACGATTATGCTCGTCTTGTTATACATGTCGAACATCTATTTTAAAAAAAAGAAACAAACAAATAAATCATAAATATTAAAACAGAAAAAATGAAAACATTAAAAATCACTTTGGCAGTAACAGTATTTTTCCTGGTAAGCGGATTGGCTAACCAGATGACTGCACAGCAACTAACCGGACGTGAGATTATTGATAAAGTCTATAATCTGCCGACGGGTGAAGACCAGACTTCTGATCTTACAATGACACTGATTAATAAAAGTGGCAGTAAGCGGGTACGCAAGATCAAGCAGTTTACCAAAGACATGGGAGATGTGGAAAAGAGCATTATGTTTTTTACCGCACCTGCCGATGTAAAGAATACGTCGTTTATGAGCTGGACTTATGATTCGGATAAGAGTGACGACCAGTGGATCTATCTGCCGGCGCTGAAAAAAGTGAAGCGGATTTCAAGCGACAGCAAAAGCGATTATTTCATGGGCTCTGATTTTACCTATGACGATCTGGGCGATCGGAAACTGGACGATGACACCCATAAGTTATTGCGTGAAGAAACCATCGATGGTGTGGATTACTATGTAGTTGAAAGTATCCCGAAAGACGAGGATTACATGTATAGTAAAACCACCACCTGGATTCGTAAAGATAATTTCATCGGATTGAAAAAGGAATTTTATGACGAGGACGGCGAGCTTCTAAAAATCTTAAAGATCAAAAAATTTGAGGAAATCTCGGGTTTTATAGTCATTACCAGTTCCGAAATGGAAAATGTACAAAAGAACCACCGTACAACCATGATTTTAAACAATGTTGAAATTAATACGGGCATTCCGGCCTCCAAATTTTCCGAAAGGATGATGATGAGAGGAATATAAATAACGGAAACTCAATAAAAAACAGATCATTGATTAATCAATAAAAAACCTGGTTCTAAGGAAATAAACTGTCAAACTATGGGTGCATTTATCGCTATATCTGTTCTGTTGTTAGCAATACCATTGTATTGTACGGGGCAGGATAATAATGACACCATCCCCGAAATAGGACTGGGTATAATTTCCCAGGTAAATCAGGGTGACAGTTATATTACATTTCCAACCGATATCGGAAACATCGAACCCCTCTGGTTTGAAGCCAACCTGATACCGAGCTTCAATATTCGTGTAAATAAAGATTCCCGTTTGATGGGAGTGCTCACCCCGCAGATTATCATCAGAATGTACCGTGAAGAATCTTTTCCGGTGAGAACACCCAGTTATATACCACAAATAACAGTTTATTATAAATTGATTTCAAAAACGAATGCCAACAGCCTGAGTCTTTTCGGGAAAATTGCGCATCATTCAAATGGTCAGGATGGTGATTTTCTTTTGGAGGACGGAGAAGTAAACCTGAAATCAGGCGATTTTTCTACCAATTATTTTGAATTGGGTGTTATTAAAACAAATTATAATATGAAGTTTAACGCAGTCCAGTTTTTTGGCGCGTCATTCGAGGTGCATCCACCGGGTTTGAGTAATACTTCCATGCAGGGAAAATATGGCTTCTACAGACTGAAGGGGATGTTTTCAATTTTTAAACTTCCTGTGGGTAACCAGGGAAAAAAGAAAAAAGCGAGTATCTCATTAAAAGGTCAGGCTGGCTGGATGTTTGGTGAGATAAATGACTGGAACCCCTGGTCAGCGAACAGGTTTATCCTCAGTTTTACATTTTATTACCATCCGAAGTTTCTGGAAGACATTGGCTTTTTTGCACAAGTGTATCAGGGGATGGATTATTACAACATTTATTTTGTTCATCAAATAAGCGTAATCCGCTTTGGTATAATGACAGAAATACTAAGATTTTAAAAAATACAGACTATGAAATATGTAACAGTTATAACTGCATTTTTATTGATAACATCCTGTGTAAATCAGGGGTCAGAAAAGAAGACGGGTAAAGAAGAAGAAATTATACATAAAGCCCAGTCCGAAGTGGTAACCCTTGATAACGGCGAAAAATGGAAAGCGAACTTTGCTACAACTAAAGGGATTATGAATATGAAATATTTAGTTGAAGCTATAAATGAAAAAAGTAATATTGATGATTATCGCAAGCTGAGTGAGAATCTTCAAAAAGAATTTCAACATATTTTTCAACGCTGCGATATGACCGGCGAAGCGCACAATCAATTGCACAGCTACCTTCATCCTATGTCGGAATGGTTTAAAACATTAAAAGAGGGTGATATGGATGAATGCAGGTCGGCTGTTGCATCATTGAATGAACATCTTGAAAAATATGATTCTTATTTTAAGTAAATAATTTATAAAAACATTCATGAGAGAGCGAAGCGATTCCATCTGCGCGGAAATTTTGGAATAGCTTCATATGTAACGAATTACAAAATTTTAAACAGATGAAAACAAAATTATTAATACTAATAGCTTTACTGTCGAGCAGCCAGTTGGTTTTTTCGCAAGCTGTTGACATCAATGGATTTGTGAGGAATTATACAGGAATATTGTACGAGAACGGCGATTTCAATATGTTACAAAACACACTAAATCTAAATTTTGAAGCCAGAGGTGACAGAATAGCTTTTAAAGCTAATCCGATGCTTTATTTATATGGGATTGACAGCCTCGACTTTCGTTTACGTGAAATTTATCTTGACTTATATTTTAAAAGCGTTGATATCCGCATTGGTAAGCAACAAATTGTTTGGGGCAAGGCCGATGGTGTTTTCATTACCGATATTGTTTCTCCGCTGAACCTGACGGAATTTTTACTACCCGATTTCGACGAAATCAGGATAGGTGTGTATGCTGCCAAAGTAGATTTCTATTTTGGAAACAGCACAATCGAAGCGATCTGGAAGCCAATTTATGCGGGAAACGAACTTCCGCCTCCAGGGTCGATATGGTATAAGCCACCGGAATTACCAGCACCCCCTACGTTTGATTATTCAAAAGAGAAAATAAATGCCAGCCTTGAAAATAGTGAAATTTATCTGAAGTACTCCTTATCTTCTTCCGCTATTGATTTTGATTTGATGGGAGCCTATACCTGGGGCCAAAACCCTGATTTGTATATTGAAAAAGAATTCGGTCTTGACTCACTTGGTAATCCGATACTCAAAGGTTTATTGATAACTCCAGAACACCATCGTTTGTATGTGGCCGGTGGTTCGTTTACGTCAACAATTAAAAGTTTTGTTGTAAGGGGTGAGGCCGCTTATTACAATGGAAAGTACTTTCAAACAGCCGACCCGATGGCTGCAGGAGCGCTTACGCAAAAAGATTACCTGCACTATGTTGTCGGGCTTGATTATGGTGTTGGTCATCTCAAACTGAGCACCCAGTTCATTCAGAAATACATCATGGATTATAATGATTTTATTGAAGAAGACGAATTTCAGAATACCATGACTTTCCTTGCTCATTATGACGCCCTGCGCGAAACGCTTCATCTGGAATTGTTTTCTTATGTTGGTCTCAACTATGGTGATGCGCTCATCAGGCCAAAGGTGACTTACGACTTCAGCGACAGTTTTTCCATACTGTTGGGTTCGAACATTTTTGTCGGAAACGAACGGGGCATGTTTGGACGGTACAAAGACAATTCAATGCTGTACACAAAAATCAAATATAATTTCTAAATATATGCAAAAACTAAGTTTTCTAATTTCTGTTATTCTTTTTATTGCTTTAAATACGTTTGCCCAACGAGCCGATGAAATAATTGGTAAATATCATCTGCCAAATGACTTAGATGTTGAAATTTTTGAAGATGGCAGAAAATACTTTGGGAAAATAATTGCTTTAAACAATTTTAGGGGTGGCCAAACAAAGGATGTAAATAATCCTGATGAGTTGAAGAAAAAGGAACCGCTGATCGGAAAAATAATCATTAAAGATCTTGAATACGATACAGAAGAAAAACAATGGCTTAAAGGAAGTATGTATGGGCCGGAAAAAGGAATGGTATTTAACCTGAAAATTACTGAAATACGGGAGAAAGAGATTGAGGTCGTTGGTTCGAAATTTATTATGTGGCGAACACTCGCCTGGAAAAAAATCTGATTTTTTCTTGACATCAGGTTTTTTTTAATGTACTTTTGACCAAACGATTTAACCAAAAGGTTAAAATAGATGGTTAAAGAACAAAACACAGAAGACAGAATAGTTGATGCCGCCAAAAAGGTGTTTATCAACAAAGGGATGGACGGGGCGCGTATGCAGGAAATTGCCAACGAGGCCGGTATTAACAAAGCATTGCTGCATTATTATTTCCGTACTAAAAATAAGCTTTTCGAAAAAGTGTTTTCCCTTGTATTTGGCGATGTGTTACATGTAATTGAACAAGCCGTTACCAAAGAAACGGATTTTGAGCAATTTCTTGAAAATTTTATCCGGCAGTACATCAGACTATTAAAAAATAAACCGTTCATTCCCCAGTTTGTTATTCACGAACTAAACCGAAAACCGGAGAGAATCGTCGCGCAAATACAAAGTAAAAATGTCATCAAAGAGCAGATGTTCAGTATTATTGAGCGGGCTGTTGAGAAGAAAGAGATCAGACCGATACAGCCTGTTCACCTGGTAACCAATATTCTGGCTCTATGCATTTTCCCGTTTGTTGCCAAGCCAATGGTCAAAGGCCTGGCCCTGGATGATGACGAAAAGAAGTATAAACAGTATATCAACGAACGGCCTGACGAGGTTGTGGCATTTGTGAAGCAAGCTGTTTTATTAAGATAAAAGTATGATGAGAAAATACATATTGATTATTTTGTTTTTTAGCGCGATTTTTCAGCTTAAATCGCAAACAATAACACTGCAAATGTGTCGCGATAGTGCTGTCAGTAATTATCCGAACATCCGGCAAATTCTGCTGAACAACGAAACATATGAACTAAACATTAAAAATATAAAAACAAATTACTATCCAAAACTCAACCTTAACGGTCAGGCCAGCTACCAATCGGATGTCACGAAGATTCCCGATATGCCCCTTCCGGCGTTTGACGTTCCGGAAATCTCCAAAGACTGGTACAAAATCAATCTTGATATCGAGCAAATGATCTATGACGGAGGTATTACAGCCGGGCAGAAAAAGGTGGAGGCTGCCAGGTACGAGATTTCCGACCAGAAAATAGAGGTGGAACTATACGGTCTGAAAGAACGAATTAACCAATTGTTTTTTAACATTCTTTTCTTGCGGAAAAACATCGAAGTACTGGAAGTGCTTCATCAAAACCTGGAAACCAGAATTAAAGATGCACAGGTTGCTTTTGAAAACGGTATGTTACTGAGTTCGGATGTGGACGCCCTTCGGGTTGAATTATACCGGGCCGAGCAGAAGATTGTGGAAAAAAAAGAAGATATATCAGCACTGATCGCTTCGATGAACGAATTAACACATCTTAATATCCATTCGGCTGACGACCTGATTGTTCCGGACATAAAACTGGATAACTTTGATTTCGTTAACAACCGGCCTGAATACATCCTGCTCAGCAAGCAGCAGGCACAGGTGCTGGCACTTAAATCGCTGACAAAATCAAAACGAAATCCTGTGTTTATGGCTTTCGGGCAGGCGGGTTACGGCCGACCGGGTTACGACATGCTGAACGATAATTTTGACGATTACTACATGATCGGAGCGCGGCTGCACTGGAATATCTGGGACTGGGGAAAAGTAAAACGTGAAAAACAAGTGTTTGATATTCAAAACAATATCATTAACACGCAAAGAGAAACCTTTAATCAGAATCTGAAAGCAGACTGGCACAAACGGATTGCTGATATTGAAAAGTATGAAAAAATTATCGGAAGGGATCAGGAGATTGTACGGTTACAGAAAAATGTTGTGGAAACAGTTGATCATCAACTGAAAAACGGTACCATTACTTCCACCGGATACCTCATTGAGTTGAACAAGATGCTGGAGGCCAGGTTAAATCTGGAAGCGCACAAACTTCAGCTCATTTATGCCAAATATCAATACCTTACATCCATTGGAAATCTTTAAATTTGAAAACTGATGCATATGCAACGCACTATATTACTTTTATCTGTCACTTTCCTGCTCTTTTCATGCAGCAGAAACGATAAGAAATCGGATGCTTACGGAAATTTCGAAGGAACCGAAATCATTGTATCTGCCCAGGTTCCGGGCGAATTGATGTTTTTCAATATTGAAGAAGGAGATCTTTTGGGAAAAGGTGCCGTTATCGGACTGATCGATACAACGGACCTGTCGTTAAGTAAAAAGTTGTTACTGCAGCAAAAGCAAACCATTGGTGCCCAGCTACAAAATATCCGTTCGGAAATTGAGGTACAGCAGCAGCAACTGAAAAATAACCTCGTCAATCAAAAACGGATACAGAATTTATACAATGAAGGTGCTGCTACGCAAAAACAACTGGACGACATCAACGGGTTGGTGGATATCAACAAAAAACAGATTGCAGCGACCCACTCGAGGAAAGAAGCCATTATCAACCAAATGAAAAGTGTTGACGTGCAGGTGGAACAGGTAAACCGGAAAATAGAAAAATGTATGATTGTAAATCCTGAAAAGGGCACGGTATTGGTTAAATACAGCGAAGCAGGTGAACTCACGGGCACAGGAAAACCGTTATATAAACTGGCTGATTTGGAAAAAATGAAACTAAAAGCTTATATTAGCGGCGACCAGTTGGCGCATATCAGCATTGGGCAGGAAGTGGAAGTAATGTATGACGACAACAAACTGGAGAACAAAAAAATTACCGGTATAGTAGAATGGATATCGCCAACAGCAGAGTTTACACCCAAAACCATTCAGACAAAAGAGGAACGGGTGAACCTGGTATATGCTGTCAAGGTGAGTGTACATAACAACGGAGAAATTAAAATAGGTATGCCGGGCGAATTTAATTTTGCGAAGAATTGAAAAAGTAAATTATAATTTAAAACCAGAGATTTATGAGAAATTTTCAAATTGTTTTTATTGCTTTTATCGGATTGCTGACATTCCCTTTAGCCAACATTCAGGCTCAGGAAGTAAAAGCAGACGACATCCTCGGCATTTGGCTGAACGAGGATAAAGATGCACATGTCGAAATTTATAAGGAAAATGACATGTATTACGGGAAGATTATCTGGCTGAAAGAACCGATTGACGAAGAGACCGGAAAACCAAAGCTGGACGATGAAAATGAAGACGAAAGCCTCAGAACAAGACCTGTTATGGGTTTGCTGTTGTTACGGGACTTTGTATTTGACGGTGATGATGAGTGGGAAGATGGCCGTATTTATGACCCGAAAAACGGGAAAGATTACAAATGTTATATGGAATTTCCCGAGGAAGAAGATAAAGACCGGTTGAAAGTAAGAGGTTATATAGGGTTCAGTATGCTCGGAAGAACAACTTACTGGACAAGAGTTAAATAAGCCCGGTAGGACTTTTCCAGAAATATTAATTCAATAAAATTTTAGCAGCCGGACTGGTTACGGTTCAGCTTGCATTAGGAGAGGTATGCATGTCGGTTTCTGTTAACATAGAAGAGGTTACCAAATCGTTTGGAGAGGTAGTAGCATTAAACGCCATCTCCCTTCAGATCAGTCCCGGCGAATTGTTCGGCTTTATTGGTCCTGACGGTTCAGGAAAAACAACTCTTTTTCGGATACTGACCAGCTTGATGCTGCCGGATTCGGGCAAAGCAACTGTTGACGGGCTGGATGTGGTTAAAGATTATAAGAAAATCAGGAGAATGACAGGCTATATGCCGGGTCGGTTTTCGCTGTATGGCGACCTGAGCGTAGAAGAAAATATGGAATTTTACGCCAGTATTTTCCACACATCGCTGAAAGAAAATTATGACCTCGTAAAAGATATTTACAGCCATATTGAGCCGTTTAAGAAGCGGAAAGCCAGCGCCCTTTCAGGCGGAATGAAACAAAAACTGGCTCTTTCATGTGCTCTGATTCACAGACCTAAAATATTATTGCTTGACGAGCCCACAACAGGAGTGGATGCGGTGTCGCGTAAAGAATTCTGGGAGTTGCTTAAAAAAATGCAGCAAAACGGAATCACAATCCTGGTATCGACACCATATATGGACGAAGCTTCGCTATGCGATCAGGTAGCATTGATGCAAAACGGAAACCTGCTGGCAACAAACAAACCTGAGCAGCTGATAAGTGAATACAAAGGCAGGTTATATGAAGTGCAGACAAACAAAATGCAGGCGCTTGTGGATGACCTGCGAAAAATGAATAAAGCCGGAATGATTTATCGTTTTGGTGAATTTGTGCATGTGACGGATGAAACAGCTTACGGAAACTTTGAAAACAAACTGGAGGAATTCCTCGTCAAAACAGGACATGGCAGCATTCTGATCAGAGAAATCAGGCCTGTGATTGAAGACAGTTTTTTGGCATTGATGGATAAAGAACAAAACCGGTGAACGACAACGAACATATTATTGTAGTAAAAGACCTTGTTAAAAAATTCGGTCAGTTTACAGCCAACGACCGTTTGAATTTTTCGGTCAGAAAAGGTGAAATATTCGGTTTTCTGGGTGCCAACGGAGCAGGAAAAACAACAGCGATTAAAATACTTTCAGGCTTGTCGAAACCAACTTCGGGGCAAGCCGTTGTAGCCGGGTTTGACGTAGCCAGACATCCCGACAGGGTGAAGAGAAATATCGGCTATATGAGCCAGCATTTTTCGATGTACAACGATCTGACAGTAAAAGAAAATTTTCGGTTTTACGGAGGTATTTACGGTTTGAGTCGCAAAGAAATAAAAGACAAGACCAGTTATTACCTTGAGAAATTGAAAATGGAGGAATTTGAATACATGCTTGTCCGACAGATTCCCCTCGGCTGGAAACAGAAGCTTGCCTTTTCGGTTGCTAACATGCATGATCCGGCAGTTATTTTTCTGGACGAACCCACCGGCGGTGTTGACCCGATTACACGAAGACAATTCTGGGAGCTGATTTATGAAAGTGCCGCCGCCGGAACCACTGTTTTTGTAACAACGCATTATATGGATGAAGCTGAGTATTGCGAGCGGGTCTCCATTATGTCGGAAGGTAGAATTGAAGCCATTGGCTCACCCGGTGAGTTGAAAAAGCAATACGGTGTGCCGACAATGAACGATGTATTTATAAAAATTGCACGATAAAAAATGTGGCCGTTTATTAAAAAGGAATTCTATCATATTTTCCGCGACTACCGGTCGATGGTTATCCTTTTTGGTATCCCGATTGTACAGGTGCTTTTATTCGGCTTTGCCATTACCACCGACCTGAACGATGTAAAGATTGCCATCCTGGATCAATCAAAAGATGTAGTGACGAGGGAACTCACGCAAAAAATAACCTCGTCTAACTATTTTCTTCTGGTTGAAAATCTGGAGAGCGAAAGCCAGATCGAGGCGGCATTTGAAAAAGGAGATATCAGACAGGTGATCGTATTTGAAGCTGACTTTGCCCGGAAGCTGGAGAAGGAAGGAACAGCCAGTGTTCAGTTTATCCTTGATGCATCGGAACCGAACACGGCTAATATACTGAATGCTTATGCTTCGGGAATTATCAATTCGTACAGTTTGGAAAAGATGAAAAGCCTGAATGCATTGCCCGCAGCCATAAATATCAAGACCAGAATGATGTTCAATCCGGGTTTACGAAGTGTATTCATGTTCGTGCCGGGAGTGATCACCGTGTTGCTGATGCTGGTTTCGGCCATGATGACCTCTATTTCCATTACCCGCGAAAGAGAACTGGGAACGATGGAAGCATTACTTGTTTCCCCTGTAAAACCACTCCAAATCATCATAGGAAAGGTTTCTCCTTATGTCTTGCTTTCTTTCATCAACCTGATCGTTATCCTGCTGCTGGCGAGGTTTGTGTTTGGCATGCCGATACAAGGAAATATTCCATTATTGCTGGTAGAAAGTATTTTATTCATTATTATGGCACTGGCGTTGGGTATCTTTATTTCGACGGTAAGTAAAACGCAACAACAAGCCATGTTATTATCCATGTTCGCTCTGATGCTGCCTACTATCCTTTTGTCGGGATTTATTTTTCCGATTGAAAATATGCCGGTTGTTTTGCAGTGGGTAAGTCACGTGATGCCTTCAAAGTGGTTTATCATCATCATAAAAGACATTATGCTGAAAGGTGTCGGAATCGCTTATTTCTGGAAAGAAACGCTGATTATTTTCTTCATGACCCTGTTTTTCATTGGGATGAGCGTAAAGAAATTTAAATTAAGACTGGAGTAGAGGGATATCAGAAATCAGAAATCAGAAATCAGAAATTAGAAATTTGGAACGAGCCTTAGAACAATAGAACAAAAGAACTGTGAAAACCATCTTATACATATTGCAAAAAGAATTTATCCAGGTGTTCAGGGATAAAGCCATGCTGCCGATCATTTTTGTTATTCCCGCTATTCAATTACTAATATTGTCATACACAGCTACTTTCGAAATTAAAAATGTACGGTTTGTTACCGTAGATCAGGACAAGACCATGCTTTCAAAGCAACTCGTTAATAAGTTCAGCGGGTCTTCCTTTTTCGAATATAAAGGCAATACAGCCAGTTACGAAGAGGCAAAGCAGATGCTTTTTAAAGATAAAGTGGATCAAATAGTTGTTATTGAACCTCATTTTGAAAGAAGGCTAAATACGGAAAACAAGGCATCTGTTCAGGTGGTTACTAACGCCATCAACGGAAATGCTGCCAGCCTGATGGGCGCTTATGCGACAGCCATCATTATGGACTTTAACAGGGAAATACTGGTGGAACAATTTCCGCTTCAGTACAGCGGATTACCCATCAAAACAAAGCCTGTATTCTGGTTCAACCCCGAATTAAATTACATCACTTACATGGTGCCTGGCATACTTGTATTACTAGTCACTATCATCGGCATGTTCCTGTCGGGAATGAACCTGGTGAAAGAAAAAGAAATGGGGACTATCGAACAAATTAACGTAACTCCCATCAAAAAATACCAGTTCATTGCCGGAAAACTGATCCCGTTTTGGGTCATTGCTATGATTGACCTTGGTATTGGTCTGTTACTGGCTTGGTTCGTGTTTAAAATACCAATTGTCGGCAGTATATACCTGGTATTGTTTGTTGCTTCCGTCTATCTTTTTGTGATTCTTTCTTTTGGTCTCTTCATCTCTACACTGGCCAACACCATGCAGCAGTCCATGTTCATCGCCTGGTTCTTCCTGGTCATTTTTATCCTGATGAGCGGTTTGTTCACTCCTGTTGAAAGTATGCCTCACTGGGCCCGTGTGCTTAATTATATCAATCCGGTCGCCTATTTTATCAAAATCAACCGGATGATCATGCTGAAAGGTTCCGTGTTCAGTGATTTCACGCGGGAATTCTGGATACTGGTCGTTTACGGTATCGGGATGTTAGCTTTGTCCATCAACCGGTACAAAAAAACAACATGATAAATGTTTTCTCCCTAACTGGCGCAAGACACTTATGCATCAGCCCTGTGCGTGGCTGACTTGGGCCAAAACAGTAAAGTTACCATTCAATATTTTCCAGTTCCCAACCAAAACACCACTTATTGTGTTACGGAATAATTTCCTTTAACTCCCATGTAGTACCATCGTCAAAATCTAACTTTATTAATCCATAGCTTGTCGTATAATACATAGATGTTACTTTATTCCAATTACTGCAACCATAATTAACAATTAATCCTGAATCAGCAATTACATTGTAATAATAAGTGTTCTGCACATTCAAGCTATCCAAATATAGATCTGTATTTTTATAATGCTCCATTAAAGGAAGGCGGTAACCTGAACCTCCATAATTTATACTACTGCACTCTACACCAAGAACCTCATCAATTTGTGTAAATATAATATCCATAAAAGCACTACTTTTTGACCGGGTCGTCAAATATATCAGAAATTGATAATTATTATTTTTCTCAATAAACTTACACTCATCCCTTTCGTTTATATAATAATAGCGTTTATTTGCTGAGGTTGGCGACTCAAACAAATAGGATGACCGGCCATCGCCATAAAAAATAATACTGTCTCCCTGATTATCCAGAAAAATTATTGTTTCGTCTCCGCTATAGGGGTTTTGATTTTTCAAGTCTCCCAGTAAATATTCACCTTTTTCTTTATTGCAGCCGGGTAATAAAATAACTGACGTAATCAAGCTTAATCCTATGGATAAAAAAAGCAATTTTAAATTGAAATATTTAAATTGATTTATAGCAAAATTTCTTAGTTTCATACAATACCTATTATTTTTTTACTAATTTTTTAACTATGGTCTGGTCCTTGGAAAACAAAATTAGAGTATATATACCACTTGAACATGATGATAAGTCAAAAGTAAATGTTTTATCTTTAATATTTTCTTTTTTTATTAATTCACCATAAGATGAATAAACCTCAAACTGATCAATAGTATTTGGATTTGACACTGTAAAGATTCCCTTGCTTGGATTAGGGTAAATTTTACAATTTTTTATTTCTGATTTAGAGTAGTAGTGATTTTTGGAACTATGTTTAATTTTATCTGAACTTATAAAAGTTTGAGGAAAAAGGTTATTATCACATTGGATTGGAGGATAATACTGCAATCCCCTGTTAGCTGGGGGGGTCGCACAATAGTCCATAGGCGTAATCTTTGCTTTAAAATGGGCATGTGATTCAACTTTAAAACCTGGTAACAGTTTAATATTAACACCAGCATGATACAAGACATCGGCTGGCTCAGGATAATTTTTTAAATAGTCTGCTGAAGATATACTACGAAATACATCTATAATATGAGGGTTTGTGAACGATCCTTGTCCTTCTGATGGCCAATTTTGATCTGTTATTTCATTAACATAGTTTTTATAAAGCGAACGATCTCCAACATTATTTATAAAATAAAGATTAAATAAAATCATATAATCCAAACCGGTATAAACTCCAATGTCGCCTATTTCTTCATCAGCAAACTGTTCCTGTAAGGGAAATCGCCATTTATCAGGAGATGCCCAGCCATTTGGAGGATGATTTGTTAAAGATATGCAATAAGGACCTTCGCAAGGGGCCTCATCCAATCTATCCTCAATCCTGTCTACATTATATAAATTCCAATTACGCCCCCATAAAGCTTTATATAATTGTAAATAATAGTAATCCCATCCGTCTTGGTCAGTATTATTATAAATACCATGTTGTGTTAGGTGAAATAAATTCCCCCACCCTTCCCCAATGGCTGCAATACTGGCAATCATATGCTGGTTATAATCACTTGCTATACCATTATAAAGTGCTCCCCAAACTACTTCTGAACCTGCCGCTGGAAAGAAATCAGGAAATCCAAAAAAGTCACGAGCTATTTTTGTATATCCAAAAGAAAGAAGTACAGCTGCACCCCCTTGGCCTGGAGGTATCGGTAAACCATAAGCATTATGTATGTTCCAATCCATAAAATGAAGTCCTGGACTAACATAGCCATAAAGTCTATTCAAAACGAGATGAGCATAAGATAATGCTATTAACTTTGCATCTAAACTGCCAAATTTATATGTTAACGCTAACCCTTCAAGTAAAAAAACAGCCTCATCTTGGCTCATATTTTCATATTGAAAATAGTCAGGTAATTGATTGGATGTATAGTTGACTACCCTTATTGCCTCGTTTTCATCTAACAATTGGTCAGAACTTATCAATATTGAATTTTCATTATTCAAATCAGAATTTACTAAAAAAGAATTCTGAGGAGGATCCTCGTTGAAAAGATCATCTTCTGGTACATCAGATCTAATAAAAAATCCGTCAAGCATATTAGGTAGAGGCGGGTCCAACAACTCTTCACAAAGATCACGTCTTTTATAAGCTTTTAACGCGAGAAGTAATTCACTATTCGTTTTAGCTGCTTCTTCAATTTCTCCAGATTCCTTTAACAAATAATATTCTGTTGCTAGAACGCCTATATAATATCCGTAAAACTCCATTTGTTGTCCATAGCTAGCACGTTCCGTTAACCAATAGTTATTGGGCCAATTATTATTTCGACTCCCTATAACTAAATAAGAACCTCTATCATCTAATGGATTATTGCTTGGAACGATAAAATGTCGTAATCTGTCTCGTAAATACCAATACTTTATTTGTCTTTCATATACAGTCTGCGCTATGCTTTCCAGCGAGAAAAGCAACAGCAACAGTATGGCTATTTTTCTCATCACAAACCTCCTTTCTATTTAGTTTGTGCCTGTTGTTGCTTTACTTCCTCCAGCTCTTTCTTCAACTCAATCACATACAATGTCAGCTCCTCAATTTTTTTAAGCAGTATGGCATCCATATCACCGAGGTTAATGCCTTTGTCGGTAACTTCTTTTTCGGAAGGAACGCCCGGAAGATGCTTGTTTGC
>QMPO01000013.1 GCA_003648625.1 Bacteroidota bacterium | reverse complement strand
TTTTTAGCAATTTTTTCAGCAGTGGCGGCATTTTTTGCATCCTTTTTTTTGCTGTTGAAAAAAAGGATGAGCCAGCCCGGCTTGAGGGCATTACTAAATTATATTTATTTAGGACAGTATTGTTACAAAATAAATATTCAAAGATCGGCTTGTATGTACATATTGCACTATTTAAATATTTTTATTTACATTTGGAGCCTGTTTCAACCAAATTAACAGCATCATTTGTGTCCGTAATTATATTTCTTATCATCATAGGAATTCTCGTAGCCGGAGGTTTTCTTGCCGGGTTTATCTGGGCCGTGAAGAGTGGTCAGTATGACGACACCTATTCCCCGTCTGTACGTATGTTATTCGATGATGCCAAACCCCCCAAAAAAAAAACGCTGACGAGAAAGAAGAGGACGCACAGTCTGACAATGTAGAAACACAAGGAACCGATAATAATTCATTAAATAATCAATAAATTAAGCTTATGGAGTTACAAAAGTTTACTTATGACAACAAGCTGTCCAAGATGTTCTTATACGCAACTGTATTGTGGGGCATTGTAGCTATGCTGGTTGGTTTAACAGCAGCTTTTGAGTTGATATTCCCAAAAATGAGTGGCGGAATATCCTGGCTGGTGTTCAGTCGGTTAAGGCCTTTGCATACGAATGCAGCTATTTTTGCCTTTGTCGGAAACAGTATTTTTCTTGCTGTTTATTATTCAACTCCCCGATTATTAAAGACACCTATGTATAGCAAAGCATTGGGGTGTATCCATTTTTGGGGCTGGCAATTTATAATTGTTCTGGCAGCAGTTACATTACCGCTGGGATTTACACAATCAAAGGAATATGCCGAATTGATCTGGCCCATTGACGTGTTGGTAGTGATTATCTGGGTTGTGTTCGGGCTTAATCTGATCATGACTATGGTGAAACGAAGGGTGAAACACATTTATGTGGCTATTTGGTTTTATATAGCTACATGGGTAACCGTTGCCGTTCTTTACATTGTAAACAACCTGCAGATACCAACGTCCTTTTTACACAGCTACCCCGTTTATGCAGGTATTCAGGATGCACTTGTTCAGTGGTGGTACGGACACAATGCTGTTGCTTTCTTCCTGACAACACCTATTCTGGGAATGATGTACTACTTTGTTCCGAAAGCGGCCAATCGTCCTGTTTACTCCTATAAACTATCCATCATTCACTTTTGGGCACTTATCTTTCTTTATATCTGGGCTGGCCCGCACCATTTGCTGTACTCGGCATTGCCCGACTGGGCTCAGGCTCTTGGCGTGGTGTTCTCAATCATGCTTATCGCTCCTTCCTGGGGAGGTATGATCAACGGCCTTCTGACACTCAGAGGCGCCTGGGATAAAGTACGTGAAGATCCGGTACTGAAAATGTTTGTCGTAGCTATCACCGCATACGGTATGTCAACATTCGAAGGCCCCATGCTTTCACTTAAAACCGTAAACGCATTAAGCCATTTTACCGACTGGACTATTGCCCACGTGCATATCGGCACGCTCGGATGGAACGGCATGATGGCATTCGGTATGATCTATTGGCTGGTTCCACGCTTATATAAAACGAAACTATGGTCGGTTAAACTGGCCAATACCCATTTCTGGATTGCCACTCTGGGTATGCTTTTCTTCTCTATTCCCTTATATTTTGCAGGCTTCACACAGGCATTGATGTGGAAAGAATTTACCGAAGAAGGTTTCCTTGCTTATCCTAACTTTTTGGAGACAGTAACACAAATTCTTCCGATGTATTATCTGCGTGCTTTTGGAGGAACTCTTTATTTCACCGGTGCTATTCTATTTGTAGTCAACGTATGGAATACGGCATCATCCGGTAAATTTGTGAGATACGAAGAAGACGAAGCTGCCGCCAAGCATGCACCAAAAGCAGGTGAAGGATGGCACAGAAAACTGGAAGGAAAACCACTGCAATTTACCGTTGCAGCATTGATTGTTATTTTAATTGGTGGACTTATCGAGATTATTCCCATGTATCTTGTTAAAACCAATGTACCCACAATAACCAGTGTGCAACCATACACTCCGCTGGAACTGGAAGGACGCGATATTTATGTCAGGGAAGGGTGTTATTTATGTCACTCCCAAATGATCCGTCCGTTTAGAAACGAAGTGGAACGCTATGGCGAATATACCAAAGCAGGTGAAACGGTTTACGATCACCCGTTCCAGTTTGGCTCAAAACGTACAGGGCCTGATCTGGCCAGGGAAGGTGTAAAGTCGTTACCTAATTACAAACCCGATTCGTGGCATTATAACCATATGCTTGATCCGCAAAAGATGAACGCCGAGTCTATTATGCCGCCTTATCCGTGGCTAATTGAAAATGACCTCGATTACACTAATATTGAATCCAAAATCAGTGTAATGCAAAGTTTCGGTGTTCCGTACGACTCATACCTCAACGGACAAGATCCCGTTGAAGCCATGCAGGCGCAAGCGGCGCAAATCGCGCAAGGACTTCGTTCAGGCGGTATTGATGTGGACGACAACAAAGAGATCATCGCGCTGATAGCTTATTTACAACGACTTGGTACTGATTTATACAGCGAGTAGTCCAAGCTAATTAAAAAATCATGAAAATCGTCGCCCAGACATTGGAACAAATAGCAGGAGTGGAAATATTTCCTATTATTTCCCTGTTAATATTTTTCGTCTTCTTTCTTATCGTAGGCTATATGGTTTTTACCGCTGATAAAAACTATATCGAAGAGATGAAAAATATGCCTCTGGACAAGGATGAGGATTTTCATGATGATTTATAATTAATCTGAAAATTTAAAAAATAAAAATATGGCTAAAGAAAATGTTAATCAGCCTCATAATGAAGATTATGAATATGACACACTGACCAACGACAGGCTTATTAAAGACCATGATTATGATGGGATCAGGGAGCTTGACAATGATCTGCCACCTTGGTGGAAATGGCTCTTCTATATCACTATTGTTTTCGCGATTATATACCTTATCAGACTTTTTGTATTTCATGCTGACGATTTGGTTCAGGATAAGGAATACGAAAATGTCATGGCAGAAGCGGCGGCGGAACAACCACAGCAGGATGCTGCTGCTTTTGAAATAGTATTGCTGGAAGATGATGCTTCTTTAGCAAGCGGCGAAGAGACCTGGGGGAAGATATGTTCTGCCTGTCACCTTGCTGATGGCGGCGGGCTTGTTGGCCCTAACATGACGGACAATTACTGGATACACGGAAACACCGTCGAAGACCTCTATGAAATTGTTGAAAAGGGTGTTATTGAAAAAGGTATGATTCCTTATAAAGATCAGCTTTCGCCACAAAAGAGGCTGGAAGTTGTAAGTTATATTTTGGTTAAACTGCAGGGAACAACACCTGCTAACCCAAAAGAACCTGAGGGCGAAGAATACTAAGCATACATAATTAAATGTATTTCGTCAGAAGCTGGTGTTTATCCGGCTTCTGAACGTTTATAAACAGCAAGTAATTAGTTAACACGTTTATTAATCCATAAATTACGATCAGGATGGATGATAAAAAGAAAACAAAAGAAACCTCTTACTTCAGGGACAGCCTCACAACTGTTGACAGTAAGGGAAACAGAAAATGGATATATGCCAAAAAACCAAAAGGTAAGCTCTTTAACCAACGCCGGATTGTTGCTCTTATCTTACTTGCCTTTTTGTACATCACTCCGTTTATAAAATACAAAGGTGATCCCCTGTTCCTGTTCAATATTCTGGAACGGAAATTTATTATTTTCGGCGTGATATTCTGGCCACAGGATTTCCACCTGATTCTATTAGTGTTCATTACAACCCTTGTATTTGTTGTATTGTTTACGGTAATATTCGGCAGGATTTTTTGTGGTTGGGTATGTCCGCAAACAATATTTATGGAGTTTGTCTTCCGGCGTATCGAATACCTGATTGAAGGCAATGCCGCGGCGCAGCGAAGGCTTGACCAGGGGCCATGGAATTTTAACAAAATATGGCGCAAAAGCCTGAAACATATTGTTTTTTATGTAATGGCTTTCATTACTGCAGCCGTATTTCTGTCCTACATTATCAGTATGGATCAGCTACTTCAGTATGCTTCTGAAGTTCCACAGAAACATTTGAGCGGATTGATCGGATTAATGATTTTTTCCGGTATCTATTATTTTATTTTTGCTTTCTTCCGCGAACAGGTATGTACCATTGCCTGCCCTTATGGAAGGTTGCAAGGAGTTCTGATAGATAAAAAAACCATTATTGTAGCTTACGATTACAAACGTGGCGAACCCCGCGGCCCACTGAATAAAGCGGACGGCGATTGTGTTGATTGTAATCAATGTGTTGTTGTTTGTCCAACCGGTATTGATATCCGCAACGGCACACAACTCGAATGCATCAATTGTACGGCATGTATTGATGCTTGCAATGCCACAATGGAGCGTGTTAAAAAACCAAAAGGGCTGATAAGATACGACTCCGAAGAAGGCATCGAAACCGGGCATCATTCCGTATTTAATGCAAGGTCAATTGCATATTCTGTGGTGCTCACGCTATTGATTTTTTTTGTAGCAGGCCTGTTCGTCATGCGTGGCGAATTTGAAGCAACGATCCTGCATGCAAGGGGATCGTTATATCAGGAGTATGGTAAAGACAGCATCAGCAATATCTATAATTTTAACATCGTGAATAAGATCAGAAAACCCATCGATGTTGAATTTAAGCTGGAGTCTCATGCCGGGCACATCAAATATTTGGGCGACAGGCCAATAGTCGACAAAGGTAAAGTTACCAAAGGCTCGTTCCTTGTAGTTATGGATAAAAAACAGGTAACAAAATCAAATACGCCCATTATTATCGGTTTATATAAGGACGGTAAAAAAGTTGAAGAATATAAAAGTACTTTTGTCGGACCGAATGCTTTAGATAAATAATAAATCGCCAGCAATAAAAAATCAGAAGATGTCGAATAAAATAAAATGGAACTGGGGAACAAAGCTGCTGATTGCAATCATTTTATTTATGAGTTTTATTTTTGTTTTGGTCTATCTGAGCACACAAAACAGCATCAACCTGGTTGAAAAAGATTATTACCCGAAAGGCCTGAAATACCAGACACGGATTGACGATATTAAAAGAGCTGCTGAACTGAAGGACCAGTTTAACATCACACAAACGGATGAACTGATCATTTTGACCATCCCGGAAATAAATCCCGATTCAGGATCAATCGTATTTTTTCGCCCTTCCGATCAACAGTTGGACATGACAAGTGAAATAGAACCGGATTCTTCGGGCAGAATATACTTTCCGTACAGGAACTTTAAAAGGGGAATCTACATATATAAGATCCACTGGTATGAAAACGGAAACGGATTCTATATTGAAGACAAGTTTTTCATTGATTAGCATATGACGGACCTATACATAGCGGCCTTTATGACCGGTTTGATTGGTAGCCTTCATTGCATAGGTATGTGCGGCCCCATTGCCGTAGCTTTACCTTTGGGCAACCGTTCCTGGTTTCATAAGGTATTTGGAAGCCTGGTGTACAACACAGGACGAATTCTCAGCTATGCGATTTTAGGTATTGTTTTCGGCCTCTTAGGACAAGGTATCGAAATGGCAGGCCTTCAGAAATGGGCATCTATCGCCCTTGGTGTAGCACTGATTTTATCAGTCATCTTTCCGGTACTCTTCAAAGGCACCGACAAAATCGACAAATTCTTCTACAAATTTGCCGGAAAACTGATTGGAAAATTTCGCAAACTTTTTAAGATTTCTTCCTTTTCTTCTTTGTGGACCATTGGTTTTCTCAACGGATTCCTTCCATGCGGGCTTGTATATGTCGCTATTGCCGGAGCTATAAATACAAATGGAATTT
Organism: Bacteroidota bacterium; assembly: GCA_003648625.1. GTDB lineage: Bacteria > Bacteroidota > Bacteroidia > Bacteroidales > F082 > UBA4459. Next base: position 17,443 of record QMPO01000013.1, on the reverse strand, counting down.
GGAATGGTGCTTTTTATATGATTATCTTTGGCATCGGAACAATACCTATCATGGCTACCATTCCGATAGTCGGTAATTTGATTGGAACCGGTATCAGAAAAAAGTTTAAAGGAGTCATATCGGGATTTATTATCGTTCTTGGTATCTTGTTTATTTTGAGAGGACTTTCGCTGGGCATTCCTTACATTAGTCCGGGTGAAAAAATGCTGAAACCTCACGAGAAGATGATGCACCAACACGGGACTATGCCGGAAGATTCGATGCCGGCAACCCATAAAATGAATTAATAAAAACAACTAAAAAATAGTTCACCATGAAAAAACTAACATTTATTTTAGCCTTAAGCTTTGTAGTAATTACCGGAACATCATACGCATACCTGCATCAGGTTCCGATATCAGACAATGAAAATATATCTATGTATGTTCCCGGCGATGATCCGGCAGATGCCAAATTTCCTGAGGGAGCCAAAATCTACAAAGAAAAATGTGTTGCCTGTCATCAATTGACCGGATTAGGGGTACCCAACGCATTTCCTCCGCTAAAAGGATCCGATTATTTGCTCACTGATAAAAAGAGGGCAGTTAAACAAGTGCTCAACGGATCAAATGAAGAAATGATTGTTAACGGTGCCAAGTACAATATTCCAATGCCATTTCAGGTGAATACGCATGAAGATGCTGTTCATGTGATTAACTATGTACTTAATGCCTGGGGCAATGACGGCGGAACAATCACAGTAGAAGAAGTGAAAGATATAAAAATAGTCAGACCATAGTTTTTAAAGTCTTTTCAGCCCCGTAATAAATGCGGGGCTTTTTTTTGTTCAATATGATCTGACCTGAGACTCAATGTAAAAAAGTTTCTCTGCAATAATTAAGCGGGCCTGATATTAAACTATTTTTGACCTTTCATAATAAGAACTTAAATTTATATTAAAATGGCGTTTTCAGAACCAATGTTTAAAAACAACGAGCTTCAGGATCAGGTGATTGTAGTCACCGGAGGCGGTTCAGGTCTGGGTAAATCAATGGCTCAATACTTCCTGGGGCTGGGGGCTAAAGTTGTTATCACTTCCCGTAATTTTGAGAAGCTGGAAAAAGCCCGGGAAGAACTTGAAGAAGCAACCGGAGGAGAAGCACTTCCCGTAGCCTGTGATATACGGAATTATGAGGAAGTGGAGCAGATGCTGGCAAAAACTCTGGACAAGTTCGGAAAAGTTGATTGCCTACTGAACAATGCTGCCGGTAATTTCATAAGCCCGACCGAGAGATTGTCTTCAAATGCTTTTGATACCATTATCGATATTGTACTGAAAGGAACCAAAAACTGCACACTGGCTTTTGGTAAGCACTGGATCGGATCGAAACAAAAAAAGGCAACCATATTAAATATTGTAACTACCTATGCCTGGACAGGAAGTGGTTATGTTGTCCCGTCGGCAGCGGCAAAAGGCGGCGTGCTGGCTATGACACGTTCGTTAGCAGTTGAATGGGCAAAATACGGCATTCGGCTTAATGCTATTGCACCCGGACCTTTCCCTACAAAGGGTGCATGGGACAGGCTATTACCCGGTGAACTAAAAGAAAAATTCGATGTAACCAAAAAAGTGCCTTTGCGCCGCGTTGGCGAGCATCAGGAACTGGCTAACCTTGCCGCCTATTTACTGTCGGATTATTCGGCATATATAAATGGAGAGGTAGTTACTATTGATGGCGGCGAATGGCTGCAGGGAGCAGGTGAGTTTAACATGCTGGAACAAATCCCCGAAGAGATGTGGGACATGCTGGAAATGATGATCCGTGCTAAAAAAGAAAAAAAGTAATTCGTTAATTTCTTCAATTAACAGGCACCAAAAACAATGTTGGTGATGTCATAAAATCGCAGTCACTATATTTATATTATTTTTGCTGTCCTTAGAATATCTATATAACACATAAAATACCTTATGAAAAAACTATTTATTTTATTCACTTTAATATCATTTCTGATACTAAATTCAACTGCTCAGACACTAAATCCGGCCAGCGTTTCGAAAGCCGTTTTTCACGATGTATCCAAACCCCTCAGAGATATTGATCCTGTACCAATTGGTTCCATAAAAAGTGCATTTGAAAACCGGGAGGTACCCAACAAATTTAACTTCCTTGAAGAAGAAGAAGAACCATTGAACGGTCCCGACCCGGCTTTGCAGTCTTCACAGGGTGGCAGCCGATTTGAAATTCAAATAAATCAAAATTTTAACGGAGTTCATAATACGTACAGCGTTGCTCCTCCCGATACGGATGGTGATGTCAGTCTGAACCATTACATGCAGATGGTAAACCTTGGCTTTGCCATTTGGGATAAAGAAGGAAATTTACTGTACGGTCCCGCACACAACCTCACCTTATGGGATGGTTTTGAAGGTCCCTGGACAGGCACAAATGACGGTGATCCGATCATCTTATACGATGAATATGCCGACCGCTGGATTGCTTCCCAGTTCTCACTTCCTAACAGGCCAAACGGGCCACACTACGAGCTGGTAGCAGTTTCAGCAACAGGTGATCCCACAGGAGAATGGTACCGCTATGCTTTTGAATTTGAACACATGCCCGACTATCCGAAATTCGGCATCTGGAATGATGGATATTATTTTACAATCAACCAGTTTGACCTGACCAGTAATCCTGCCTGGAGAGGTGCCGGAGTTGTTGCCCTCGATCGCGAGGCTATGCTGGTAGGAGACCCTGATGCAGCCATGGTATTTTTCGACTTAGGTGCTTCCTATGGCAGTTTGCTTCCGGCTGATGCCGATGGGCAGTTACAACCACCTGAAGGGGCTCCCTGCTATTTTGTAAATATGGGTAGTAATGTGCTGAGAATATGGGAAACACAGATTGATTGGGAGGTAACCGAAAACTCTACAATTCAACTTATAACGTCATTGCCTACACAATCTTTTTCCTCCAACAATATTAATGTACGCCAGCCGGGAACAGACCAAAAACTGGCAACTCTGGCCGGAAGACTGATGAACAGACTGCAATACCGTAACTTTTCCGATTATGAAGTAATGCTTACAAACCATACCGTAAATGCAGGAAGCGGACGTGCCGGTGTCAGGTGGTACGAGCTTAGGAAATACGACAACGATTGGGAAATTTATCAGCAGGGCACCTATGCTCCCGATGATGGAAACAGCAGATGGATGGGAAGTGTTGCGATGAATCAATACGGAGATATTGCCGTGGGTTATTCTGTCTCGAGTTCTGACACATATCCTTCAATTCGGTTTGCAGGCCAGTCGGCTGCCAACTCGGGCACCGGTTTACTTGATATTCCCGAAACCAGTATTTATGAGGGCGTTAATTCACAAACTGGTGTCAACAGATGGGGAGACTATTCTATGATGTCGGTTGACCCGTCCGACCAGCAATCATTCTGGTTTACGACAGAATTTACGAATGGTGGTTGGGACTGGGCTACGCAAATTGCTTCTTTCAGTTTCTCACAAATACCAGCAGTTGATTTTATAGCAGATGAACCGTTGATTCCGGTTGGAGGAACAGTAAATTTTACCGATCTAACAATTGGTTTACCCACCAGCTGGACATGGACCTTTGAAGGGGCCGAAACAAACGCCTCAAACCAGCAAAATCCTGAAAACATTGTATATTCCAATGAAGGTTTTTATACAGTGCAGTTAATTGCAACAAACGAATTAGGTGCTGACACTGTCGCGAAAGAAGGATACATCGAAGTAAGTTCTACTGTGCTTCCACTTGTCGATTTTATGATCGATAAAAACTTTTTATGTACGGGCGAATCCGTTGTATTCACAGATTTAACCGAATTAAGTCCCATCAGTTGGGAGTGGCAATTCGATCCACCAAGCGTCACATTTATCAACGGCACTGATCAGAACAGCCAGAACCCGGAAGTTATTTTTAACGAAGTAGCCAATTATTCGGTCACGCTTAAAGCCTGGAACCTGAACGGCCCTTCTTCCCTGACAAAAGAAAACTTTATTACTACGGGTGGTTATCAGCCATTTTTTAAAGAAACTTTTGAAGATGACATTGCAAACCGTTACTGGACAATTGAAAACCCGGATAATGACAAAACATGGGAAATGTTTGAAGTTGGCGGCACCTCTCCCGGAAACACAGCTGCAGGAGTAGATTTTAGCAGGTACTATGCACTCGAGCAACGCGACCGCCTTATCTCCCCTATCATTAACCTTGATGGAATGAGTTCAGCTTACCTGACATTCAACCACGCTTATGCCAGAAAATTTGAAGAGAACGTTTCCGACTCTTTGATAATTTACGTGTCTGATGACTGTGGTGAAAACTGGACCAAAATCTTTACCATGGGTGAAGACGGTACGGGAATTTTCGCCACGCATGAATTAACAGATGATTTTTGGCCGCAAACAGGTTCCGATTGGTGTATGTGGGGATGGGGAGCTTCCTGCTTCAATATTGACCTGAGTCCCTGGGCTGGTCAGCATAATATCCAAATAGCCTTTGAAACTTATAGCTTTTACGGAAACCCTTTGTTTATTGACAATATAGTGATCAGTCAGTTTGTTGGTGAAAACGAACTCGCCGGAAATGATGAAATCCAGATATATCCGAATCCTACGCACGCATCATTACAGCTCAACTTCCCGAATGACCATTCATACACCAAATTAAGTGTTATGGATCAGATGGGGAGAACTGTGCTCGAGCAGGCTGTCAGTCCAAATAGTAAATCCATGGAATTGAATAATCTGGACAAACTCCCGAAAGGTATTTATATGATATATGTAACAGGAAACAATGATTCTCATACGCAAAAAATAGTAATTAATTAATAACAAGTCTCATGAATTTAACCAGGCAAATTACATTTCGAACTCTGCTGACAACAGCACTAATATTAGTTTTTACGTTTACTTACGCTCAAAAGCAATCGCCCAGATCGGTAAAAAAAGCAGTGAAATTTGACGTTTCACCTGCATTAAGAGATATAAGCCCGATACCTATTAACGCGACACAAAACCGGGAAGTACCGAATAAATTTGATTTCGATAAAATTGCGGGCCCCAGGGTTACGCATGATGGAACCGATCCGGTTTTACAGACAGAAATAATATCAAGCCGCGAGGATCCGGTTATTGTTGAAAACTTCGAAGGTGTAAACAACATCTGGAGTATTGCTCCACCTGATACGGAAGGAGATGTAAGCCCCGACTATTATTTTCAGATGATCAACCTGGGCTTTGCCATCTATGATAAAAATGGAACCAAAATTTATGGTCCCGCCAATAATATTACGCTGTGGAGCGGCTTTCCTGGTCCCTGGAGCGGCACCAATGACGGCGATCCAATTGTTTTGTATGACGAACATGCCGGCAGATGGATTGCCAGCCAGTTTTCATTGCCCTATGGTTCAAACAACGGGCCTTTTTATGAGCTGGTAGCCGTTTCGGTAACTGATGACCCAACCGGGCAGTGGTATCGCTACGCATTTGAATATGACATGTTCCCTGATTATCCCAAAATTGGTGTTTGGCGTGATGGCTATTACATTGCTGCTAACTTTTTTGATGGCGGATCGTGGCATGGTGGCGGCCTTACAATTTTAGACCGCGATGCCATGCTTGACGGCGACCCGGATGCTACCATGCTGCTTTTCGACGTAGGGAGTGGCTATGGAAGTATGCTCCCCGCTGATATTGATGGCACGGAATTACCACCCGAGGGTGCTCCTAATTACCTGTTAAGTTTAGGATCAAGTTCCTTACGGCTTATCGAAGCACACGTTGACTGGGAAAATACAGGAAACTCTACCGTTGGTTATGTAGGAAATATCCCTGTCACTTCATATGCCAACAACAACTTCAATATTCGTCAACCAGGGACAGGAACTACACTTGACGACCTGGCAGACAGACTGATGTACCGCTTGCAATACCGCAACTTTGGCAATTATCAGGTAATGATGACAAACCACACGGTGAATGTCGGCAGCGGACGAGCAGGTGTAAGGTGGTATGAAATGAGAAACTACGGTGATGGCTGGGAATTATACCAGCAAGGCACTTTTGCTCCCGATGACGGCGACAGCAGGTGGATGGGAAGTGTGGCTATGAACAGCTATGGAGTGATCATGGCAGGGTATTCCGTATCCGGAACCTCAACATATCCATCTATAAGGTTTAGTGGTCAATCAGCCGATAATTCGGGAACCGGTGAATTTGACATTCCGGAAACTACCATTTTTAACGGTACACATTCGCAAACAGGAGTAAGTCGCTGGGGTGATTATTCGATGATGGCTATTGATCCTTCAGACGACAAAACATTCTGGTTTACTACACAATACTCAAGTGGAGGGTGGAGCTGGCGCACACGCATTGCTTCTTTCTACTACGAACAGGAGCCGGTAGCTGATTTTACTGCATCCGAAACGCTGATACCACTGAACATGAGTATTGATTTTACAGACCAATCAGCAGGTGGACCAACCGAATGGGAATGGACCTTTTACGGTGCAACCCCGGGAACGTCCAATGACCAAAACCCAACGGGCATCAGCTATGAGACTGCCGGCACTTTTGATGTAAAATTGGTTATAACAAATGATATCGGCACCAACACAATCATCAAAGAAAATTATATCGAGGTAAGCGACACCCTTTTTCCTGTGGTTGATTTCGTAACCGATAAACAGTTTTTCTGTACAGGCGAAGCCACCGTGTTTACTGATCTCACTGAATATTATCCGAATAGCTGGGAGTGGTCTTTTAATCCTTCAACCGTCACCTATATAAACGGTACGGACCAAAACAGCCAAAACCCCGAGGTGGTTTTTGATGAAGCGGGAGTTTACGATGTAACCTTAACGGCATGGAACACGCTTGGATCTGCTTCAATGCAAAAAGAAGATTATATTATGGTTGGTGGCTATCTTCCGTACTTTATAGAAACATTTGAAGAGAACAGTGCCACAAGAGAACACTGGACGATAGAAAATCCGGATGAGGATAAAACATGGGAGTTATTTGAAACCGGAGGCACAACACCGGGTAATTTGTCAATGGGCCTTGATTTCAGCGATTATCTGGAACAGGGTGAACGCGACAGACTCATCTCTCCCCTGATCAATTTAGCGGGTCTTAGCGAAGCGGTTTTAAGCTTCGAACATGCGTATGCACAGAGGTTCCCGGGCATAACCGACTCTTTAATTATCTATTTATCTGACGACTGCGGAGAAACGTGGGTCAGGATATTTGAAGGCGGTGAAGACGGAAGTGGAAGCCTCGCTACCCATGAAACAAGCAGCGAATTTTGGCCTGAAACAGCGTCCGATTGGTGTATGTCCGGCTGGGGAGCTTCCTGTTTTGATATTGACATCAGCCAGTGGGCAGGAATGGGTAACATACAGATTGCTTTTGAAACTTATTGTTACTGGGGCAACCCGTTGTTTATCGACAATGTGGTTATATCTCAGTTTGTTGGCGTTGGTGAAGGCATAGCAGCACAGGGTGATATCAGTATCTTTCCAAACCCTTCCGATGGCAACTTCACTATTAATTTTACCGAAGAGCATCCGTTTAACAGCATTGAAATCGTCAGCCCGCTTGGTAAGGTTTATTACAAAAAAACGATTGATAGTAAAACAAAAAGTATAACTGTCGGTGATGGTCTGAAGCTTGCAAAAGGCATTTACTTTGTAAAATTCAACGAACAAAAAAATTATGTGGTTAAAAAGGTTATGATCAAATAACCGTTTTTTAACATTTACTTAACAAACATTTCTTATTCGGGTGAGTTGCGTCTTTTTTTTACAATTAGTTTTGTAAGATCAGGAAGACTTAAACGACTATGTCTTAGCTATAACTATATTTTTTAATGAATAATCTGTCATGAAAAGAATTTTATTGAACCCCGTTATCTTACTTATCGTCCTTCTCATCCCTGTGTTTTCCGTATTCAGTCAGGGAGTTAAGCCCGCTAAAGTATCCAAAGCAATCTATCACGATGTCATCGGTCCTATCAGAGATCTTCCGGCATTAACTGCCGAAGAACTGGCAGCAGAACAATACGAAACCAGGATTGAGCGGAATGAAGAGCTCAAAGAACGCTTGTATCCGTTTGCCGCTACTGCCCTTCCTAAAGGCCCCGATGCAATCTGGCAAAATGAGATGGGGCAAAACGCTTTATCTAACCGGGAGGTGTTCAGTGTTTTTAACGGGCAGACTTCATACTCTGACCCACCCGATGACAATGGAACTGTTGGCTATGATTACTACATGCAAACGATCAATGTAAAATACACTATCTACGACAAGTCAGGTAACTTACTTGCCGGGCCTACCAACATCAACACACTTTTTGAAGGTGTTCCGGGTGCCAACAGGAATGACGGCGACCCGATTGTTATGTTTGACGAACAGATAGGCAGGTTTTTTGTTGCCGAATTCTCAGGTATTGGCAATGCGCCAGATTACATGCTTATCGCTATATCGCAAACCGCAGACCCAACAGGGATGTGGGACCGGTGGTCGTTTCCGATGACCGGATTCCCTGATTATATGAAGTTCGGTATCTGGAGAGACGCCTATTATATGGGAACAAATACATACAACGGAAACGATATTTATGCTTTTGAGCGCGATGTAATGATTGCCGGGGGCGACAGTCCGCAGATGGTTCAGTTTAACAATCCATGGCGGCCCAACAGCGGCTTCCATTGTGTGCTTCCCGTTGACAATGATGGTGAATTTGCACCGGAAGGCACTCCGGGAATGTTTGCCACTATTAATGACGATGCCTGGGGCGGAAGTCAGGATCAACTCTGGATTTATGAACTGGATGTCGACTGGACCGATCCCGGAAGTTCTACTTTTAACAGGGTGCAGCAGTTGAATGTGGAGCCGTTCGACTCTAATTTTGGTTCAACATGGGATAACATTACGCAACCAGGAACATCACAGAAACTTGATGCTATTAACCAGATATTAATGCACAGGGTACAATACCGGAACTTCGGAACATCGCAGCACATTGTTTGTCAGCATACAGTAGATGTTGACGGTACAAATCATGCCGGCATCAGGTGGTACGAACTGACCCTGGAAGGAGAGGACTGGAACATCCGGCAATCCGGCTCCTATGCACCTGACGACGACAACAGGTGGATGGGTAGTATTGCCATGAATGCTAATCACGAGATTGCACTGGGATATTCTGTTTCAAGTACTTCTACATACCCCAGCATTCGTGTTACAGGGCAATCTGCCTCAGAAAATGAAGCCGCAACAGGAATTATGGACGTTCAGGAGATCTCTATTCATGAAGGAAGCGCTTCGCAAACATCCTCTAACAGATGGGGTGATTACTCAAATATGTCCATCGATCCCTCAGACGATCTTACGTTCTGGTTTACTACCGAATACAATATGTCGGGACATCAGAAAGGCACCAAGATCACTTCGTTTAGCATAACTACGATACCCCTCGCCGATTTCCACGCAAGTAGCACCTTAGTACCAACCGGACAAGGTATTGGTTTTACAGATGATTCGTATGGAAGTCCGACCGAATGGGCCTGGACTTTTGAAGGGGGAACACCCTCTTCGTCAACCGAACAAAACCCTGAAAATATTGTTTACAATGCAGAAGGAACTTATGACGTACAATTGACCGCTACAAATAATAACGGGTCTAATACAATCCTGAAAGAAGATTATATAACCGTTAGTTCCTCTATCCTGCCCGAAGTTGATTTCATTGTGGATAAAAACAGTCTGTGTATGAATGATACGGCTGTATTTACCGACCTGACTATGCATATTCCTGTATCATGGAACTGGCAATTCGATCCGTCAACAGTAACCTTCATCAATGAAACTTCCTACGAAAGCCAGAATCCGGAAGTAATTTTTAACGAGCCGGGGGATTACAATGTAACGCTTACAGCGACCAATTTAAATGGAAGTTCCTCGCTAACTAAAAATGAGATGGTACAGGCTGGTGGATACACACCTGATTTTCTGGAAACTTTTGAAGACAATGGTTTAACAGAACACAACTGGACAATAGAAAATCCGGATGGTGATAAAACATGGGAATTATTTGAAACAGGAGGAACAACACCGGGTAATACGGCTATTGGACTCAATTTCTCAGATTATTTAGCTATTGGCCAACGCGACAGGCTGATCTCTCCTCCGTTCAATCTAAGCGGTTTATCAACAGCCTCTCTTAGTTTTGAGCATGCTTTTGCAAAAAAGCATGAAGAAGCAACCGATTCGCTCATCATCTATATCTCAACGGACTGCGGTACATCATGGACAAGAATATTTGAAGGGGGCGATGATGGCAGCGGAAATTTTGCCACGCACGAAATGACCGATGATTTCTGGCCTGAAGTAGCATCGGACTGGTGTTTGTCAGGATGGGGTGCCTCATGTATTGATATTAACGTAAGCCAGTACACCGGAAATGCTGATGTACGTTTCGCTTTCGAAACATACAGCTTCTACGGAAATCCAATGTTCCTTGATAACATAATGGTAAGCCCGACAGTAGGCATTAATGAGGATATAACCGGAAAAGACGAACTGATTGTATATCCTAACCCGACCAAAGGCGTGTTCACTATTATTTTACCTGAAAATACAACATTAAACGAATTGCTTATTACCGACTACACATCGAAAACTGTTTACCGGCAGAATATCCCGAATAATCAGAAAACAATCACGATATCAACTGATAAGTGGGCTCCCGGTGTGTATATTATCCATGCTTCGGGAAATAATAATATATTCGCAAAAAAAGTAGTGAAATATTAAGGTGAATCTTTTTTACGCGCCCGATATCGGCGGACATATTCATACATTAAATAAAGACGATTCAAATCATCTGGTACGTGTTTTTCGTGCACAGAATGGTGACACCGTCTTCATCACCGACGGAAAAGGGACCATTTACAAATGTGTGATTACGGACGCAAACCCAAAAAGCTGCCAGGTAGAAATAATCGAGGCTGCAGCCGGAAAAGATAAACGGGGCTTTTCGCTGGAGATAGCTATCGCACCAACAAAAAACATCAGCCGTTTTGAATGGTTTCTCGAGAAAAGCACAGAAATAGGCGTTGATGTTATCACCCCGTTGTTATGCGATCACTCGGAAAGGAAAATCATAAAAACCGACCGGTTGAACAGGGTGCTTATCGCTGCGATGAAACAATCGTTAAAATCGCATTTGCCCGTTTTACGCGAACTTACTGGCTTCCGAAAATTCATAAGCCAGCCTTTTAAAGGCCAGAAATTCATAGCCTATGTTGACGAAAACACAGAAAATGAATTATTTCACATTTGCCGGCCTGACACAGACACCTTAGTGTTGATCGGTCCGGAAGGGGATTTCAGCGATGAAGAAATTACCGAAGCGAGGGATCAGGGGTTTGTTCCTGTTCAATTGGGACCATCACGGCTGCGTACCGAAACAGCCGGCGTGGTTGCCTGCCACACAGTTAATTTAATTAACCTTTCAAAATAACAGGTGTACAGTTTTTTGAATGCATGCGTTTTATATTTTTGCAAGCTTATATGAAACAATTTTGGTCCATACTCGTCATAATTCTTTTTTTCCTGTTTCAGGTCAATGCGCAGGGTGTGCAAATTGCACTTGTTAAATATAAAGGCGGAGGCGACTGGTATGCGAATCCCACTTCGCTGCCGAATCTGGTAAGATTCTGTAATAAAAATACAGGAACCAATATTGATCAGGACATTGCTACGGTTGATATCGGAAGTCCGGAAATATTCAATTATCCTTTTATTCACCTCACTGGTCACGGCAACATTATTTTCAGCCCTGCTGAAGCAGAAAATCTGCGGAACTACCTGCTAGCTGGCGGGTTTTTACATATTTCCGATAATTACGGGCTGGACCCGTACATCCGTAGGGAAATGGCCAAAGTTTTTCCGGGTATGGAATTCACGGAATTACCCTATACACATCCGATATATCATCAAACATATGATTTTCCTGACGGGTTACCGAAAATTCATGAGCACGACAATAAAGATCCCCGGGGATTTGGTATTATCTATGAAAACAAATTGGTCTGTTTTTATGATTATGAATGCGATCTCGGCGACGGCTGGGAGTCACCCGAAGTACACGGCGACTCGGAAGAGAAAAGACTGGAAGCTCTGAAAATGGGTGCCAATATCATACAATACGTTTTTCAACAATAATCCGTTTAGTTACATGATTGTAAGTTTACATATAAAATTTCGTCTAATTAAGAAACAGAAAAGAACATGAAAACAGGATTAAGAATACTCATATTCACAGCAACCATTTTATTTTTAAGTGCAACGGCTTTTACCCAGCCGAAAGCGGAAGAACCCAAACTTGAAAGAACCTCTATTGATTTGAACGACCCTGAATACTTAAACCTTACGTTTGATGATATTCTGGCGAAATACCACGGGAAAGTTATCTATCTTGATTTTTGGGCAAGCTGGTGCGGGCCATGTAAGAGGGAAATGCCTCATTCGCAGGAGTTACAGGAAACATTCTACAATAAAGATGTGGTATTTGTATATATGTCATCCGATAAAACAGCCGGCCCCTGGGTGGCTGCCATGGACAAATTAAACCTGACCGGTGAACATTACCGCGCCAGTTATGATGTGAAAATGGACTATGCCAAACGTTTTAACCTAAGGTTTATTCCCCGTTACGTGCTCATTGATAAGAAGGGAAATGTAGCCTATGACAATGCCAAACGCCCCAGTGATCCGAATGTGGTAAAAGACATTGAAGACCTGTTATAAACGGAAAATTTAGTTTGTTTTGGTTGCTGTTTGCAGAAAAGCGTCAAACGTCTCCTTATAACCTTCACCCATTTTATAAACCTATTTTTTGCCCATTCAGCGTTGGTAAATCCATCAACCGGCGCGCGTCTGGCGCTATGCTACGCGGGTGGAGACTCGTGCCTTTATTTAAAACAAACACCTTCACGATTAAGAGATTTATATTTTCGATGCATATGAAAGCTTCCCTTAATTAGCTACGTTCAAATTTAAAAATTTCCAGTTAATGGTCTCCTCCCATTATCCGGGTCAGTGTTGAACAGATACTATAAACAATATAACTCCTATTAATACTGATAATGAAACAAATAGATATACTGCTAACCTATTACTTTTTCGTTCATTTTTATTTTCTTTATTATATTTTTCAATTATTCTAACATATCTCTTTCCATAGCCATAAATAAAATAACTAATAATAAATATAATCGTTTGTATAATAATGATAAAAATAATAGCCTTTTTTTCAGGAAAAGAAAATATTGAAATCTTAAACACCATTTTAGTTAATATAGATATTATTATAAAAAGATAAAGATCTATAATCAAACTAATTGATAATAATCCTTGCAGCAGAGAATTAGCTGCCCAGCGTTTTTCTTCCCTTGCATAAGCCATATAAAACATATAATCAAAAATGTGTTTTAATTTTTTCATTTTAAACTGCTTTAAAGATTTAATGTGCATAAACACGCCACCAATAAGGATTGTTTTGAATAATTTGATTTTGTCGCCTACCCATTTCCTGCCATCCTACAGTTTCGTTTATTATGAAATATACACTTCCACTAAATATTCCCAAAGGTCCGCCTTTTGTCATGTATAAGGACATACCGGCATTTATTAAATTACCAGTACCATTTATTTTTTCTTGATTATAAAAACTTACACCTGATTTGTATAAATATACACCAGTTGAATAATGTCCTAGAAAATTTACCGCTCCATTTGATAGTTTTAAATATTTAGTTATTCCTCCTTTACCGGAAGAACTCTTCAGACCATACTCAATAAGCCATAATTTTGCTTGAGTAACAAAACCCATTACTGTTGCCATTGTTCCTGTTTCTGAGAATGTCAATCCATTATCCCCACCATCTTCACCATTATCCATTATTAAATAAATATATTCCAATAATTAAAGGAACTAGCATAAACAGCAAAACAAGAAATGTATTCTTAAGATTAGTTACTTTTGGTTTATCAATATAAGAATCTAATATTCTTTTTGTTCTCTTTTTATTATAAATAATCTCAAAAACAAATAACCATAAAAGTACAAAAGGGATTAAATACAATTTATTTAAAGAATAGTTTTCATCAAATCTATGGACAATAAACCCCAATATATATTTAAACAATCCCAATAAAAATGCAAATTGAAATAATGCGGTTAACGCAACATAACTTAATGCTACAAACCTAGGGTTAGGATTTCTCTTTTGTGATAATTGGTAAAAATAAACAAATGTTAATTTATACATATTCCTATTGTTTTTACGGTTTGTCAAAATAGTACTCAGATATACTTTGTCCATCATGGTAATGTTGAAAAACTAAATCGCTGATGAAATATCCACCTGCTACAGCCCATCCTACACCAGGAACAAATGCCGCTATAGTCATAATACTTCCCTGAATCATTAAATCAGCATAGTGATGATTTTGCCATCCATTAAAGTTAGTAAATCCATCTATTGTTGTAACACCTAAACCGACAAAACCTAGACGCATGCCAAGTTTACTTGCCCCCTTAAAATACTTAGGCAAGTTTTTACTTCCTTCTAATAAACGAAATAATTCAGTTTTACCAGAAATTGATAATCCTAGTGTAGTAATTCCGTATGCTGCCTCTTGTGAAGTAATTCCATTATTTGAGTTAGTACCCCCACCGGCTTCACCATCCTGGCTTTCAACATTAGCTTTGACAAATTGAGGTTTAAGTTTGGCTTCATATACATCGATTGGTTTAATCACTACCTCGGGAAAAGGCTCACCACCGTTATATGAAACCATTTCACCTGTTGAAAACCCAACCGATACATATCCTGTTTTAACCAGTTGCATTTTAAGTAACACCTCCTGTTTTGATACCGCTTTACCTGTCCAGGTATTAATGGTTTCACCGGTTTTTTCATTATAACGATATGTACCATACTTAAAACCACTTCTGGCATTAATACTATGGGCCGAATTAGAAACAATCACGTTTCGGTATGGATTATGCACTGTGTTCAGCCATTCTTCCATGGTATATCCCGTTGGGTCAGTATATTTTAAGGGGTTGTTAAATGCATAACTGTATTTGTTATAGCTCTGGCTGTTTTCGGGTGCCTGCACACCCAACCGGCGCGAGTTTGACGCTATGCTACGCGGGTGGAGACTCGTGCCTTTATTTAAAACAAACACCTTCACGATTAAGAGATTTATATTTTCGATGCATACAACAAATTTAAAATATTTCAGCAAGTAAAATAGCTGTTGCAGACAGGAACAGGCACGAGTCCCTGCCACACTGGCCGGGCTTCAGACGCGCGCCATGTGGGGTAAAAGACATTGATGACCTGTTATAAACGGAAAATTTAGTTTGTTTTGGTTGCTGTTTGCAGAAAAGCGTCAAACGCCTCCTTATAACCTTCACCCATTTTATAAACGTATTTTTTTACCAATTCTGCCCATTCAGCGTTGGTAAATCGTTTGTCAAAAGTTTTATAGGGTATTTTAGGCCCGAAGGTGATGACGAGTGTTTTATTTTTCTGCTTGTGAAATTCATCTACTAAATACAGCATTTCCAGGTTTGCTTTGATACCTGCTTTTTTTCTGAAATTAGCCAGGTTGTAAAAGAAATTGGTGTTTCTTCCATCGATATGCGTCGGGATAATATCTCTTTTAAATCTTTTAGCTTTCGTGATAAACGTTGTTTTCCATTCCAGGTCCCTGATCACCCCTCCCCTTTTCCTTGACACTAAACCGGCCGGAAAATAACAGACCACTTTGTCAGAGGCAAACGTATCATTAATTATTTTAATATTCTCGGCATTTGAGCCATGTTTATTGATGGGAATAAATAAAGGCTCCAGATTTTTTACATTCATCAGAAGGTCATTCACCGGGAACACAATATCTTGCCGAGCATGGCTCACGGCCAGCATCAGCGCCATTCCATCGAGTCCGCCAAGGGGATGGTTTGAAGCAATGATACATTTATCTGTGGGTGGAATGTTATCCAGTCCTATCAGGTCAAGTTTTGTATTCATGTCCGCCAAAACCGCATCAATAAAGGCTACACCTTCCAAATGGGCATATTCGGTCATGTAATAGTTCAACTCATCCTGGTGGATAATTCTTTTAAGGTACCGCAGGATAAAACCCGGAAGTAATCTTTTTAGTGTCGGACTTTTCTGTCTGATCACCTGATCCAGGTCGATCAAGGCTGGTTTTACCTCAGTTTTCTCTGTTTTATTTTTCGACTCATTTTCTGCTGTCATGCAACAAAGATACGGCAAACAGAGGAAATCAACACTTATTAACAAAATTCAAAATGCGATTTTGTTAATAATTCATTTACCACATGCAATCAGAACAACAATTTTCTGAGATACAGTTTTTTATCCCCGATCACTGAAAAAATATTTACTAAAAAACGTAACATTTTGTTAACAATGTGGTAAAAGGTGGTAAATAATGTATAATTGTGGTAAAATCTTACTAAATTTACGCCATAAATCTGCAATTTTCTATGGTTAATATTCTGGGAACATACGAATGTAAAGTGGACGCTAAAGGGCGTTTTATGTTTCCGGCACCCTACAAAAACCAAATGGGTGAAGCCAGCAAACAGGGATTTGTAATCAAAAGAAGCATTTTCAAGAAATGTCTTGAGTTGTTTCCCCTGGAGCACTGGCAGGAAGAAACCAGCATGGTCAGCAAGCTGAATATGTTCAAAAAGAAAAACGCAGAATTTGTCACTAAGTTCATGGCTGGAGTAAAACCGGTTGAATTAGACGGCTCTGGCAGGTTGCTTATACCAAAAGACCTGCAGGCTTATGGCGAAATCAAAAAGGAGATCGTACTTACATCAGTTGTGAACCGCATCGAAATCTGGGATAAAACTGCCTACGAAAAGGCAGTTGACTATGATTCGGATGACTTTGCCGATTTGGCAGAAGAAGTTATGGGCGAGTTTGAAACTGATAATTAAGTAAATGTACCACAATCCTGTATTGCTACATAAATGTATTGAAGGCCTGCGGATAAAACCCGATGGTATTTACGTGGATGCCACTTTTGGCGGAGGCGGCCACGCGCGTGCCATTCTGGATCAATTGGACAGTGGTCATCTTTACGGATTCGATCAGGATGCAGATGCCATCCGGAATACGATCGAGGACGACAGGTTCACACTTATCACACAAAATTTCCGGTTCCTGAAAAACTTTCTGAAATTCCATGGTGTCACTTCTGTCGACGGGGTTTTGGCCGACCTCGGTGTTTCCTCCCACCAGTTTGACCTGGCTGAGCGGGGGTTCTCCACACGCCTCAAAGGCAAACTGGATATGCGGATGGACC
>QMPO01000012.1 GCA_003648625.1 Bacteroidota bacterium | reverse complement strand
TTTCGGGGAGTTCTTAACAAGAATTGGTCTGGTAGTTCAGTTTGGTTAGAATACCTGCCTGTCACGCAGGGGGTCGCGGGTTCGAGTCCCGTCCAGACCGCAAGAGGGAAGCAGAGATGTTTCCCTTTTTTTGTTTACAACTCCTTTTAATAACTATTTCAAAGATATTAAACTATTAATAATAAAGGGGAGAAGATGGTTTCGTTTTAAAAACAAAAAAGGTCTTCGCCACCGAAAACCTTTTTTATTACTAACTATGAAAAAAGAAAAAGGGAAAAGCGTAAATGTTTCCATCTACGCTTCTCACTTGTTTTACCGGTTTTTTTCTTGAGACTTTTAACTCGTTCCCTGCTATTTGTATAGTTGCATTTACGGTGGCCTGTTGCTCGTTTTGACTGCTTCTCAACTGAAATATTTCGCAATCAACCGGTGTGCTGTGCTTGTTTGCTTCAAAAAAGGTAACCCACTTTCAATGCAATTCCTGAGGCAATAATACTTCATTATACCCGATGAAACTATCAGTATATTTCTGATAATTATGTAGGAAATATACCTACAAGGCACTGCTTGTCGTTTATAATTTGCGCTTTGATGTTAATAAAAGAATTACATGAAAGTCAGTGTGTCAATGCGTTAGACGGATTCTGCGTCTGCAGAGATGAATATAAATAAAAGAGCACATACAATATCATATGTGCTCTTTTATTTTTTGTACCGGTTTTAGAGACTGTTAATTGGTTCCCTGCTCTTCGTAAACTGCATTTCCGGTGGACTGTTTGCTCTGATTGTTTTTCAATTAATATCCTGCCAAACAATCAACCGATACTTGTTTGCTTTGCTTGTTTTCCACTGCTTGCGTTTGCATCATATGGTGCCCACTTTCAATGCAATTTCTGAGGACAATAGTACTGCATATATTTGGACTAGTCTATAAGCATTTTACCGAATATGATGTAAGTAAAAGGCCTACAGGGCAACTTTATATGTGTGTAATAACCAGTAAAACAGAGAGAAAGGATTAGTGCTAGTCGATAAGTTTGTTTTTTAGCGCATAATGTATCAGTTCTGAATTGCGCGACATATCCATCTTATCCATAATACGGTCTCGATATGTACTTACGGTTTTAGGGCTTATATGTAATTCTTCTGCAATTTCGGAGTTTGTATGCCCCTGAACAATAAATAAAAACACCTGGTATTCTCTTTCCGATAGCAGTTCATGCTTTTGCTTTTCTTTATCGGAATATATAAAGGATGCCATTTTACCGGCTACTTCCGAACTAAGGTATTTTTCACCTGCCAGTATCTTCTTAATAGCGAGCTCAAGTTCATCGGAAGCAACGGACTTTGTTAAATAACCTGAGGCTCCTGCTTTAAGTGCCCTGTTTATATACAACTGATCATCATAAATACTGAGCATCAAAACTTTTGTGTCAGGTTTTGACATTTTGATTTGTTTCAGCGCATTTAAACCTCCGCCACCCGGCATGGAGATGTCCAGGATAATGATATCATAATCATTGCTAATCACTTTCTGAATTACTTCGTGCGCATCTTCTGCTTCATCTATTTCAAAGGAGGCCGAAATGTCTTCAATGATATCTTTGATACCATTACGTACTATAGGATGATCATCAGCAATTAAGAGTTTCATAGTATAAAATTAATATTATTATTAATATGGAATTTTAACACTGGCGGTTGTTCCATTTTTTTTACTGCCTGAAAATTTAACAATTCCATTCCACATGTTTACACGCTCAACAATTGTGATAAGCCCAAAAGAAAGATGGTTGTTAATCTCACTATCGGTAATACCTATGCCATTATCAGATACCGTAAGCACATAATTCTTTTTAGTCATTTTAAGCTGTATCTGCACTTTTGTTGCTTTAGCATGCCTATACACATTAGTTAATAATTCGCTGAGTATTCTGTAAATAGTTGAAGATCTGTCGTACTCCACTTCAAAATATTCCGGTTCAAATTCAACTTTACATTTAATACCTGTTCGTTCTTCGAACTGGCGGGTTTCCCACATTATGGTTTCCAGCAGGCCCAGTTCGTCCAGCATTTTTGGTCTTAGCTGGATGGATAGCTTTTGCACTTCCCTGACACTGTCATCAATTATCTGATTCATGGAAGCAAACTTTTTTTGCAGTGTTTCGTTTTTCTGAGGCCATTTTTTAGCGATCCACTGGATGTCCATTTTCAGTCCGGTGAGCAGTTGGCCAAGACCGTCATGAATTTCCCGTGCAATCATCTTTTTTTCTTCTTCGGTCTTTGTGTCCATATAAATGGTGAGCTGACGTAGCTGCTCTTCTGATTTTTTAAGCGATTGTTCGGCCAGTTTACGTTCCGTAATATCTTCCATCAGGCATTGAGCACCGGTTATCATTTTATTTTCTCCTAATATAGGAGTGATGATATAACGCAGGTAAACTTCTTTCCCCCAATGGGATGTATAGTAACTTTCATTTTTCAAAATTTTGCGCGTGTTAATACATTTTTTAAAATCATCAGAAAAGCCTGTTTCAACCAATGGTTCGTACTCCAACGCATTAATACTAAGCGTATTTGCCTCGGAAGGAGAGCCGAAAATCTCCAGTGCTTTTTTATTAGCATTGATCGGATTGCCTTCCAGATCAAGAGTAACAATACCAACCGGTGCATGAACAAACAGCCCTTTGTAGCGTTCTTCGCTATTTTTTAAGGCTTCCTCAGCACTTTTCTGTTGGGTAATGTCTCTGCCAACTCCGATCATTTCAATTACCTCATTTTGTTCATCGAACAATACTGTTGCCACCCACTCAAGCCAACGCATTCCCTGTACTGTATTTACATGTAATTGTATAATACCCCTGTGTGGCGGTGCGGATAGTGACTGTACTTCTTTTATAATTTTGTCGATGTCTTTCTTCTGGACAAAATTGTATAACTTCTCTCCGATAATTTCTTCTTCGGGCCTTTGGAATAATTTTGAAAAGGACGGACTGATATAAGTGAATTCGTCATTACGATTTATTTTTACAACCAGGTCTGTCTGATTTTCAACAATCATCCGGTATTTTTCTTCGCTCTGCTGAAGCGACTGCTCCGCCATGACCCTCTCGGTGATATCATTAACAATGCAAATAATACCCTTCTTTCCGTTATGTCGGTTGAATGTACGTTCCGATAGTTCCATGAAGGTAACCGTACCGTCTTTTTTAACACTTTTTTCAGTATGGCGTAAAATCTTTCCTTTTAAAAGCAGGTCAATATTTTTCTCAACTTTATCACGGTTTTCAGGGTGGGTTAAAATGTGTACTTTCTGGCCAATTAATTCCTCTTTTGTGTAACCCATCAGGTCGGTATAGGCAGGGTTAACATCAAGTATGGTTCCGTCTTCGTCTTCTATGAGGATACCGTTCGGAGAAAAGTTAAACAACAAACGATACTGCTTTTCTTTATTAATAATTTCTTCGGTAGCTTTTCTTTGCTCGGTAATATCTGAAATGGTTCCTTCAATGAACATTAGGCCCTTATCTGTGTCTTTTACCAGGTGGGAGTTTGCCTGCAGAATAATTTTTTCACCATTTTTCGTCTTAGCATTGATAATGTAATTTCTAATTGCTTTTTTTGTTTCAAGTAACTTGGCATAAATCCTCCTGTCTTTTCTGTTTTGCCAATAATCGAAAAGTAGCGCGTTTTTATGGTTTTTACGTGCGTCCAACCCAAGAATTTTACAAAATGCTTTGTTGTAATCAAGTAAAACGCCATCCAGTGTTGCAATGAAAAACCCAACATCCAGGTCGCGGATAATTCGCCTGAATTTCTCTTCACTTTCGCGCAAACGGTTCTCTGCTTCTTTGCGTTTAGAAATATCCAGAGCAAAGGCAAAAATTACTTTTTCGCCGAAATAGACACCGTTCGACAGCCGCACGTCTTTCAGAAAAATTTCACCGTTCTTTCTTTTTCCCCAAAACTCAAATTGCTGCGGAATTCCACCATAAGCCTTTTGAATGTAACTCGCGACTTTATTTAGGTCGTTCATTCCCTCTGCAGCTACAATTTCCGGTGATTGACCGATGAGTTCTTCTTTTGTATATCCGTACATGTTAACAACGGCATTGTTGATGTCAATAAATGTACCGTCCACCTTTTGTACATAAATGGCGTCAATGGCATTGTTGAAAATGTTCTCAAAACTTGTTTTCTGCAGAAGCAGCTCTTCTTCAAATTTTTTACGCTCCGAAATATTGCGCATAATGCCCTGCACAGTTATTATCCGTCCGTTCTTAATAATCGGTGTCGCGTTAATCTCGGTTGGAATAACCTCACCATGTCCGTCTTTTTGGTAAATCTCGAAATTTTGTAATTGTTCTCCCCTCAATATTGTGTAAATGGCTTTTATAGCTTTGGGGATCTCCGAAGTAGGGGTGGAGACGCTTAAATATTTACCAATCAGGTCCTCCTGTTTGTAATGATACCGTTCTTCAATATTAGGACTAACATATGTAATGTAACCTGATGGGGAGATACTGAAAAAGATATCTATAGTTGTTTCCACAAAGCTCCTGAATTTTTCTCGTGACTCTAAAAGCTCTTTTTGCGCTTCAATTCTTTCAGTGATATTTGTGATAAATGCAAATGATCCTTGTGGTTGGCCTTCTTTGTCTCTGAGTGTGGTAGCATTGAATTGCGTATATATTTTGTCTCCGGATTTATGTAAAAGAACTATTTCATACGAGCGGTGATCACTTCTGCTGCCATATGACAGCTGGTGTTTAAATACGTTTTTATTTTCTTTGTCCACAAAATCTAACGGGGTTTTCCCCAGGATTTCTTCCTTTTTGTAGCCCAGCATCTGGCAAGTTGAATCATTCACCTCAATTGTTTTCCGGTTTTTATCAATACGCCAGAATCCTTCATTTGTGGTGGCAATCAGCAACCTGTAATACTCTTCGCTTTTAACTATATGGCTTTCAAAAATCTTTTGCTGTGTAATGTCTCTGACAATGGCCTGGATATATGATTTATTCTTAACGATCACACGGTTCAGTGATACCTCGGCATCAAATTCAGAATTGTCAGCACGTTTATGCTTCCATTCGAATAACTGAGGTTTCCCGGCCAGAGCTTCTTTAATTTGTTTAATACCTTTTTCAGCCGACATACTTCCGTCAGGCTGTTTTTCAGGAGAAAATTCTATGGGTGTGTGTCCTACAATATCTTCTTTGGAACAACGGAACATTTCAAGCGTTTTTGGATTGCAGGCAAGAAAAGTCTCTTCATCCATGAGAAAAATGGCATCATTAGCCGATTCGTACAACTCTTTGTAAAATTCAGAAGTACTCAATTGCTTGCTTTGTGAAGCCGTAATTTTGTTTTTCATAGATTACGTAAAAGTTATTTTTTATTAGCTCTTACTGCTTTTCAGTGACAAATAAAAAGCTTATGCCATTATCATTGAGCTAATTTAAAACATTCTGAGTTAAAAACTCTCTACAAGTCCAGCTTAGCTATGATCCTTGTAGTTTCTAATCAAACCACCAGCCCTCCGGATTAGGATAAGCTTGTTTTGTATCCAGATACTTCATTCCTTTAACACACCTGATAATGAGCCAGATAGTCCAGAATATAAGAATAAAAATCCCAATTATAATCACAGATAGTACTGCCCCAACGACAATCATTATAAGTCCTTTCCAAAAAGTACTGATCAGAAGCTGGTAATGACTTTTCAGCCAGTCGGGCATTTCATCATCTTTATTTGTATAGGCAAGAACCACACCTATTATAGCCGTGATGCCAAATACGAGGCCTATCAGATAAAGTATGTAAATAAGCCGGACATTTTCAATTGTCTTGTTTTCTAACAGGGTCGTTTCGTTCATAAAAATATTATTTTGAGTACACTAAATTAAAAAAAACAGTGGATCTCATACAAACGGGGAGAAATCAATCTTTTTTGGATTCCGAACTTTTTTTGAAATCAAGAGATGTGGAATTAACACAAAATCTCAAACCTGTTGGCTGTGGTCCGTCGGGAAATACATGCCCGAGGTGGCTGTTGCAGGAGGCACATTTTATTTCAATACGTTTCATGCCAAAACTGTTGTCAACTACTTCCGTAACGGCTTTTTTATCCATGGCTTCGTAAAAACTTGGCCAGCCTGAACCAGAATTATATTTGCTGTCAGAACTAAATAACCGTGCACCGCAAGCTGCACAATAGTAAATACCCTGTTCGTCATGTTTGTAATACTTTCCTGTGAATGGAGGTTCGGTTCCACAGTTGCGCAATACGTTGTATTGTTCGGCTGTGAGCTCCTGTTTCCACTGTTCTTCGGTTTTAACAGTATTGTTGTTTTTATTCATAACGGATTTAGGTGTTTGTCCGGCCAGGCTCAAAGTAATAAGAATTAATAAAGTAATCAGTAAATTGCTCATCTGTATATGTGTACAGGGCAAAGTTAAAGGAATAATTACACATCCCGTATGAAAAATATTGGTGTCATTGTTATTATCAGTATATTTATACGGTTGTTAGGAAGTTATAAAACTATTAGTTCACATGTATGTTAAGGCAAAAGAAACCGCCGATTTTCTTCGGTCAAAAGGTATAGGTAAACCTAAGGTTGCCATTATTCTCGGAACAGGACTTGGAAGATTTGTAGAAGAAGTAAGGGTAAATGTAGAGATTAGTTACCAGCATATTCCGCATTTTGAGGAGGCAACAGTTGAATTCCATAAAGGAAAACTTGTATATGGCACCCTGGAAGGAGTGAATGTGTTGCTGATGCAGGGACGGTTTCATTATTACGAAGGATATTCGTTACAGCAAATTACTTTTCCGGTTCGGGTGATGAAATTACTTGGAGTAGAAACATTGCTTGTTTCCAATGCATGTGGCGCTGTGAATCTCAAGTTTAAACCTGCTTCTTTAATGATAATTGACGACCACATCAACATGTTGCCAGATAATCCGCTTATTGGAATTAATCATGAAGAATTCGGTCCCCGCTTTCCTGATATGAGCAGACCTTACGATCCTGAGTTAATTGAAAAAATGGAGCTAATTGCCCTGGAAAATGATATAGAAATTGAAAAAGGCGTTTATGTGGCATGGATGGGGCCCAGCCTGGAAACCAGGGCTGAATACAGGTTTATCCGTACTATGGGTGCTGATGTTGTGGGAATGTCCACTGTCCCGGAAGTGATCGTTGCTCATCATATGGGGATGAAAATAGCAGCGATTTCTGTTGTTACCGATTTGTGCGACCCGGACAACCTGCACCCTGTAGATATTGACAACATTCTTAAAAATGCCGCTATGGCTGAAAGAAATCTGACGCTCCTGTTTCATGAGTTGATAAGGCAGTTGAAAATCACTTAACTTTTTTTAATAGTCAAATACAAGGTGTTTGGATTATCTTTGCATAATTATTTAGCATCTATTTGTTATGGAAACGATTATACAACCGGTCGATAAACAATTACTTGAAAAAGAGCTGACGAAGGACAGATTGTTGCGCGAAACAAACAACGGGAATAACTTAATATACGTTGTAAATGAAGTTAATTCGCCCAATGTAGTCAGGGAAATAGGTCGCTTACGCGAAGTGACATTCAGAGATGCGGGAGGTGGTACCGGAAAAGAAATTGATCTGGACCGGTACGATTATGGAAAGAATGCTTTCCAGCAAATGATTGTTTGGGACCCGCGCGAAAAAGAAATAACCGGTGGCTACAGATACATTGAATGTAAGAATCTGGAGGTTCATGGAACGGAAGTTCATTCACCTACCGCCGACCTGTTTAAATATTCTAAAAAGTTTATTGATAAATATTTAAACTTTACCATCGAATTGGGGCGCTCATTTGTTCAACCTCTGTATCAGCCTTCTTTTAATATCAGAAGAGGTATGTTTGCTCTGGATAATTTGTGGGATGGTATTGGCGCACTGATCATTGAAAATCCTGAAGTAAGGTATTTGTTCGGTAAAGTAACTATGTATCCTGAATACGACCGGCTGGCCCGCGATATGATCTTATTCTTTCTGCATAAATACTTTCCTGATAATGAAAAACTGATCCAGCCGATCAAGCCGTTAAAAATTACTACGCCGGATAAAATCCTGAATAGTATTTTTACGGGATGTAACTATGAGGAAGATTACCGGACACTTGTTCAGAAAGTGCGCAAACTGGGTGAAAACGTTCCTCCGCTTGTGAATGCCTATATGAACCTCTCATCAACAATGAAAACATTTGGTACGGCTTTAAACGATCATTTTGGAAACGTTGAGGAAACCGGAATATTGATAACGATTAAAGATATTCATGATGTGAAAAAAGACCGGCATCTTTCGACTTACATAAAACCTGATTAATTGTTCCGAACACTTCATTGATGAAAATAAAAACCTCAGAATATATCACCAGCTCGGCAAAGGTTGAACAATGCCCGCCTGCCGACAGGCCCGAATATGCATTTATAGGCAGATCAAATGTGGGAAAATCGTCATTGATCAATATGCTTACAGGACGGAAGAAACTGGTTAAAGTATCGGGCACTCCCGGTAAGACGATAACCATCAACCATTTTCTGATAAACCGCGAATGGTACCTTGTTGATTTGCCTGGTTATGGCTATGCCAAGCGTTCTAAAACCGAACGGCAGAAATGGAACAGAATGATCAGAGGTTATATTCTGAAAAGATCGAATCTCCTGTCGGTTTTCCTGCTTGTGGATACGAGGCACGAACCTCAAAAAGCTGATATGGAATTTATAGATTGGTTAGGACTTTCGAAAATACCATTTGCTCTTGTGTTCACAAAAGAGGATAAGTTAAACAAATTACAGGCCGAAAAGAGTCTTGCAAGATATAAAAACTGGTTGCTTGAAGAATGGGAGGAACTCCCACCTTTATTTGTGGTTTCGTCGCGGACAGGAAAAGGCAAGGATGAGCTGTTGTCATATATCGAAGAAACGAATCAGCTGTTCTCCTCGTGATCAATCTCAATCATCAGTTGGTTTTTGGATACAATATCCAATACTTTTACATGCACTTTACGAATTACACCATCAACGGGTGAAGCGACCACGTTCCTCATTTTCATCGCTTCTAACACCATCAGCAGGTCCCCCTCTTTAACTCTCTTCCCCTTTCGGGCCCTTACTTTGACAATAGTTCCCGGAATAAATGCTTTGATCATTCCCGGATCTTTTTCCTGAAATTTACTTCGGTTTTTAAACTTATCAGTAAGTAAAGTTCTGTACTTTGTTCCATCAATAATCAACGTACTGAACCGTATTTTCTCTTCTTTTTTTTCTTTTTTGCTCGCCATGACCGTGTATTTTAGAATGGAGGAATACCATGCTTTTTCCTGGGCAAAGTGATGTCTTTTTCTCTTGAAATGTCAAGGGCGTGAATAAGCATCTTTCTGGTCTCTTCGGGTTCAATAACGGCATCAATATAACCGTAAGCAGCTGCAACGTATGGATTGGCAAATTTTTCCTTGTATTCGTTCACCTTTTGTTTCCTTACTTTATCAGGATCTTCAGCTGTAAAGATTTCTTTTCTGAAAATAATATTAGCAGCTCCTTCAGGGCCCATAACAGCTATTTCTGCCGTTGGCCAGGCAAAAACAAAATCGGCACGCAGGTGGTGCGAACACATAGCGATGTAACCGCCGCCGTACGCTTTCCGCGTTATAAGGGTGATTTTTGGTACGGTAGCCTCCGAATAAGCATAAAGGATTTTGGCTCCGTGACGGATAACGCCACTATGTTCCTGGTCAACGCCGGGAAGATATCCCGGCAGGTCAACAAGTGTAACCAGCGGAATATTGAACGAATCGCAAAAGCGGATAAAACGGGCAGCTTTGTCGGAAGAATCGATATCCAGAACACCTGCCAGTACCAATGGCTGGTTTGCTACAATCCCTACCGATTCTCCGTTTATACGTGCAAACCCAACTACAATGTTTTGAGCAAAAAGATCCTGCACTTCTAAAAATTCCGAATCATCCACAACAGATTTAATCAGCAAGCGCACATCATAAGGCTGTTTTGGGTCGGAGGGCATAACACTGTCAATCTTATACTGACGCGTTTTGGGTGTTTTTTTTGGAAACCTGTCCGCCTTCTTAACATTGTTCCACGGAATGAAGCTCACCAGTTGTTTTATCTGACTGAAGCATTCTTCTTCACTTTCTGCGTAAAAATGGGCATTTCCCGATGTTTCGCAATGAACCCGGGCCCCACCTAAGTCTTCCATCGAAATTTCTTCGCCCAACACGGTCTTGATTACCTCAGGACCTGTGATGAACATTTTAGTGATGTTGTTTACCGTAAAAACAAAATCGGTAAGGGCAGGAGAGTAAACAGCACCCCCGGCACAAGGACCTAAAATAACAGATATCTGTGGGATGACACCAGAAGCTAAGGTGTTTCTGAAGAATATTTCTCCGTATCCGGCAAGCGAGTTAACGCCTTCCTGTATACGCGCTCCTCCAGAGTCGTTGATGCCGATCAGCGGAACTTTCAATTTTAGCGCATGATCCATGATCTTGGTGATCTTTTTGGCGTGCATCCATCCCAGCGATCCGCCTGCTACGGTGAAGTCCTGAGCGTAAATACACACAGGATGTCCGCTTATCATGCCGGTTCCGGTTATTACACCATCGCCGGGTAAATATTTTTTATCCATGTCGAAGTCTTTTCCGGCATGTTCGACAAACAAGTCATATTCATGAAAACTTTTAGGGTCGAGTAAGGAAATAATACGCTCTCTGGCTGTCAGTTTTCCGATGGCTTTTTGCTTTTCAATGGCTTTTTCCCCTCCGCCCCGACGGGCATACCTTAACCGCCTTCTGAGGTCGGATGATTTTGATTTCAGGCCCATTTGAATTGATTTTTATTTGCAAAAAAAAAGAGACAAGTGATATGCTTTACGCACTTTTTTGTGCAAAGAAACCTTATCTCGTTAGATGCAAAGATAACCCAAATTGAAAAAATAGCAAGTTTTGCATACGATTCATGGAATTGGTATTTTAGCTGCTGATTTGATGTAATTTGTCTGTTCTATGATGAACGTCGAAGATATCAGGATGTATTGCCTTTCAAAGAAACAAGTGACCGAAGGATTTCCTTTTGATAACGAAACATTGGTGTTTAAAGTAAAAAATAAGATGTTCGCACTCTTGAATCTGGAAGGAGAACTGCGTGTAAATTTGAAATGCGATCCTGAAGAAGCGCTTTTGCTGCGCGAAAAATATCCGGCTGTTCTTCCCGGCTACCACATGAACAAAAAGCTATGGAATACGGTTGTTGTGGATGTAAGCATCACCGATGAATTACTCAAAAGGTGGATAGACGATTCATACAACCTGATAGTGCAAAACCTTCCTGCTAAAGACCGAAAAGAGTTGCCGGGTGATGTAACTGCATAAGGTTACAGGAGTTTTTTCAGCGCGTTTTTATAAACACTTTTTGGCTTAACACCGACAAAATGACCTACGATGGCGCCATCCTGAAAGATCATCACAGTGGGAATACCTCTGATTTTCATATCTCTGGCAGTTTTCCCATTTTCGTCCACATCAAGTTTACAGACTTTTACCTTGCCTTCATATTCTACGGCAAGTTCATTTATCACGGGTCCCAAAATCTTACAGGGCGAACACCATGGTGCCCAAAAGTCGATGATGGTAATACCTTCGCTGATAATATCTTCAAATGAGTTGTCAGTCAAAGTCGTTACATGATTATTTTCCGGAGTAACTTCCGCATTTTTTACTAAACGGTATTTTTTATACACCGTCATGGCAAATAAGGCAATAAGTATCCCGATGGGTATCCAAAAGTAAATATTCATGTAAAGAAAAATTTTGGCAAATGAACATAAAATTTTTCATCTTAAATAATATCCGAAAAAAAAGATGAGAAAATTCAGTTAATTATTTAAAGTAAACCCGGGTTATTCCGGCACCTCCCAAATGCAACGGAGCATCTTCAAAATGCTGAATTTCATCCCGGTTGCTTAAGTAATCACGGATATGTTCACGCAAAACACCGTAGCCTTTTCCGTGCAGAACGCTCACTTCTTTAATGCTCAATAAAATAGCTTCGTCAAGATATTTCTGCAGCAGGTGTATTGCTTCGTCAGGCCGCTCGCCGCGCAGATCGATGCTCAATTCAAACCGGGTAGCTCTTTTATTGATCTCGCTGATCACCCCTGTAGAGCGGGCTCGCCTTTCCTGTCGGGCTGGCTTGTCTGCTTTCTCGATTTTATCCAGCGAGATTCTTAATTTTACATCATTTACATTGATGAGCGCTTCATCGCCTTCCACCATAATCAGTTCGCCGATGATGTCTGTATCCTTAACACTAACGTAATCACCTTCATTTATATCTGTTTTGCTTTCAGTAATCTTTTCTGCAGGTTTCTTGCCGGAAGCCGTTTTTGCTTTTTTCTCTGTGGCAACAACTTCCAGTTCTTTTTTCTTATTCTGAAGCTCTTTCCGTACAGCTTTTGTCTTTTCTTTATCAGCATGAGCTTCCTTTATCTCCCGGATAGTTCGTTCTATGGCTTTATTTGAATCGGCAATAATATCCATTGCTTTCTGCTGTGCTTCCCGGATGATTTGCTTTTTTGATTTATTGAGGTCGCTGACCAGACTCGTGTATTTTTCTACCAGTTCCGACAGAGTTTCATCAGCCGACTGGAGTTGCTTCTGTTTTTTGTCAAGCTCCAGCTTATCTGTTTCCAGTTGCAGCAGATGTTGGTCGAAACGTACGTGCTTTCCCCCGCTTTTCTTTTTGGCCTGTTGCAGAACCTGTGCCGGAAAACCGATTTTCTTAGCTATTTCAAAGGCATATGAACTACCCGGTTTTCCGGTTTTTAATAAATAAAGAGGACGCATCTGTTTTGAGTCGAAAAGCATCGCCCCGTTTTGGATTCCTTCCAGTTTTTCGGCAGCCAGTTTCAGGTTGGAATAGTGTGTGGTGATAATTCCGTAAGCTTGTTTCCGGTTTATTTGTTCCAGGGTTGCTTCGGCAATCGAAGCACCGAGCTGGGGTTCAGTACCCGTCCCGAATTCATCAATAAGCAAAAGGGTGTCGCGGTTGGCGTGCTGCAGAAAAAATTTCATGTTCAGCAGGTGCGAACTATAGGTGCTCAGGTCATTCTCGAGTGATTGCTCATCGCCGATATCAATAAACAACCTCGCAAACAGCCTGAATTCGCTGTTAGGAGATGCCGGTACGGGTAATCCGCATTGCAGCATGTACTGTAGCAATCCGATGGTTTTTAAACAAACCGATTTTCCGCCGGCATTAGGGCCGGAAATGATCAGTATCCTGTTCCGGGCATCCAGCGATAGATCAAGAGGAACGACTTCTTTATTTTGCACCTGGTGTGCAAGGTATAAAAGTGGATGAACCGCCTGAATGATTGTGAGTACGGGCTCGTCGGCAACAACCGGGCACTGGGCGTTGATACGCATGGCAAGCAGCGCTTTGGCACGAATAAAATCGATCATACCCAGAAAACGGTAGGCGTTTGTCAGGTTGTCAATGTGGGGCCTGAGTTTGTCTGAAAACAAGGTGAGGATCTTAATAATCTCCCGCTTCTCATCGTTTTCCAACTCTCTGATCTGGTTGTTGGCTTCAAAGGAAGCAGACGGCTCGACGAAAACGGTCTGTCCTGTAGCCGACTCATCATGGATGAAACCGCCAATACTCCGTTTCTCAGATGCTTTCAAAGGGATTACCTGGCGACCGTTCCGTATGGTGATTTCGGCATTCTCCGGTATTAAACCTGCTTTTTGAGCATGGTCAAAGGCTTTTTTTGTTTCCCGGTTTACCTGCCGTAGTTTTTGCTTAATGCTGGCTCTTATTTCAGAAAGTCTGGATGAAGCATTGTCTTTTATCCGGCCTTTGTCATCCATGATCTTTTCAGCTTCAACCAGGATATTTCCGGGAAACTCGAACTGTTCCGTTAATTTCTTTAGCTCAGTATATTTTTCCGGTTCCGTATGGTGGAAATAAGATAAAATCTCCTGAATAATTCTTAACGAACTTTTAAGATCGAACAAAGCCTCGGGGGCAATGTAACTGCCGGGTGTTTTGATGCGGGACAATTCTTCCCTCAGGTCGAAATAATCCTGCCCCGGAAATGGCTTCCCGACGGACAGAATTTCCATAAATTCGGAGGTCTGGTCAAGTAATCTGTTAACAACATCATAACGGGAAGTGAAGCGTATCTTCTCCACAAACTGAATACCCATATCGCTGATGCAATATGACTTCAGGAGTTCTTTGATTTGGTCGAATCCTATTTTTTGTTCAAAGTTTTGCGGATAGATCATACGGCAAAGTTAGGCAGAATAGAGCTACGAGTAAATATTTTGGCCGGGATACGAAAAAAGGATGATTGCTCACCCTTTTCTCATATGTTTTAGAACTCTTCGGCGTGAATTTGCCCGGGTTCTTTCCTCTTATGGTCTTTAAACCCGTCTTTAAAGAGTAATTCTTTCATTCCGTCTACCATCCGCGGGTTGCCGCATAAAAAGATATCGGTATTATCAGGCATGGGTTTGAATCCCCATTTCTTTTCAACCACTCCATCTTCCCAGATATCTCCAATGAATCTTGTGTCACCCTGCCATCCGGGAGGTTCTTTATCCACTTCGGTAATAGTCGGATAGTATCCGAACCTGTCAAACATATTGTCCAGCAGTTTTAACTCCGATGAGTAACCCAAATCCCAGCTATTGGAAGCTCCGTGAATGACCATGATATTGCCTTTTCTTTTCAGGGCGTTTGAACGGAGCATGCTCATGTATGGTGCCACACCTGTTCCGGTAGCGATCAGGATGATATTTCTGTCTTCATCGATTTCGTCAAGTGTAAACATCCCGACAGCTTTTTTACCCATCCATATTTTGTCACCGATCTGGCGGCTGAATATACGCGGCGTCAGTTGACCGGAGTGTACCAGTGTAATATAAAACTCGATCACTTCATCATTGGATGAAGAAGCAATGGAATAAGCGCGTTTAATTAACTTCTCAGGTTTAGGTGGTGTATGTTCTTCGGTAGCTTCTTTGCAACGTTCCGTGTCGGGTGGTAAAGCCAGTGCAACAAATTGTCCCGAAGCAAACTCGGGGAATTCCCATCCAATAGGCTTTACCCTGATGATTTTCATGATCGGGGAAACCTGCACCGACTGGGTGATAATACAGTTTAATTCTTTATGAAGATCTTCCATAGTTTTCATTTAAAATTAGGCTGCAAAAATACAAATAATCGCCATGTACCGCTATTATGTTTTGATATTTGCATAATTTTGGTTTTTGCTTCCGTATTCAGGTTAAAAAGGAATTCTTCGGATTTGAATTTTAGCACTTGTAATGTTTTACCGGGAAAGTAAAAAAGGGTAAATAAAGTGTTTTAAAAACATTGAAACCTCTTCTATGACAGATCAACCAAACCGCCGATCATACACCTCGGCATTTATCAGCCTGACCTTCTTGTTTTTTATGTGGGGATTTATGACGGTGCTCAATGATATTCTGATCCCATACATGAAAGGTGTTTTTGAGCTGAACCACACCCGGTCAATGTTGATCCAGTTTGCTTTCTTCGGAGCTTATTTTATCGGATCGGTAATTTACTTTGCCATTTCAGTTCTTCATGGCGATCCCATCAACAGGATTGGTTATAAAAAGGGGATTCTCTGGGGACTGTTAATTTCCGCTCTGGGTAGCCTGCTTTTTTACCCGGCAGCTGAATTTCATATGTATGGCTTTTTTCTGTCGGCACTTTTTGTTCTGGGGCTTGGCTTTACATTGTTGCAAATTGCCGCCAATCCGTACGCAGCTATTCTGGGGCCAGAAAAATCGGCGTCAGCACGGCTGAACCTGGCACAGGGGTTTAACTCGCTGGGAACGACCATCGGCCCGGTTATCGGCGGGTTTCTCATTTTTAAATATTTCGGTGATGCCACAGGGTCGGACGCGGTAAAAATACCGTATCTGTTTTTTGCTCTTGTTTTCCTGCTGATGGCCGGACTAATGAAGCTTACTAAGTTGCCTATGTTTACAAATCCTGAGGATTCGGTATCCGGATTCGGTGCGCTGAAATACCGCCAGCTGGTCTTCGGAATGATAGCGATTTTTATGTACGTGGGAGGAGAGGTGAGTATTGGCAGTATGATGATCAGCTACCTCGGACTGGATGAGATCGGTGGTCTGCCGGCAGCCGATGCCAGCAAGTATGTGGCGATTTACTGGGGCGGGCAGATGACAGGCCGGTTTCTGGGAGCGATTTCTTTAAGTAAAATGAAAAATGTACTGTTGAAATATGCCGGAATGTTTCTGATACCCGTGATTGCTTTTGTAGCGATTATTCTGTCAACGGATATAATGACGGCCGGTATTTATGCACTGTTCCTGCTAATCAATCTGGCAGCCTTTTTCTTTGGGAAGTCAATGCCTAACAGAACTCTTTACCTGTTTGCCGCTGTGAATATTGTTTTACTGGTTGTTGCTTTATCTAATTCGGGAACTGTTGCAATGTGGTCGATAATAGCTATGGGTTTGTTTAACTCCATTATGTGGTCAAATATCTTTACGCTGGCTATTGCCGGACTGGGGAAATATACCAGCCAGGGTTCATCGCTGTTGGTTATGATGATCCTCGGTGGGGCAATACTTCCTGTATTTATGGGTCTGGTTGCTGACACGTATGGGGTGCACGCCTCATTTATCGTTCCTGTATTCAGCTATATTTATATTGCTTTTTATGGGCTGAATGGTTATAAACCAAAGTTTAAAGAATAATAAAGTGGCCGTTACATCATAGCGGAATAAAAAAATAAAGACATGCTTAACAGAAGAAAATTTTTAGAAAAATTATCGGCAGCAGGGGTACTTACCTTGTTGCCAGAGGTTGTAAAGTCAGTACCGGTTCCGGCAGGAATAACTGACGATAATATAGCTGCTCCTGCTGTTATTTCCACCTGGAGCCATGGTATTCCGGCCAACAAAAAAGCTATGGAAGTGATGCAAATGGGTGGCAGTGTTGTGGATGCCGTGGAACAAGCGGTTATGATCCCTGAAGCTGATCCGATGAACAGGAGTGTAGGACTTGGAGGTACACCCGACAGGGATGGTCATGTTACTCTGGATGCTTCCATCATGGGACCTGACGGCAACGCAGGCTCTGTATGTTTTCTTGAGCATATCATTCACCCCATTTCGGTGGCGCGCTTGGTAATGGAAAAAACACCCCATGTGATGCTGGCGGGAGAAGGAGCGTTACAGTTTGCCCTGGAAAACGGATTTGAAGAACAGAATCTGTTAACACCTGAAACAGAAAAAGCATGGAAAGAATGGCTGAAGGAATCTGATTATAACCCTGAGGTCAACTGGGAGGATAAACCGAATGAATTTCACGATACGATTGGTTTGTTGGCCATGGACAAAAACGGTGATATGGCCGGTGCCTGTACCACCAGCGGGCTGGGTTACAAAATACGGGGCAGGGTAGGAGACTCCCCTATTATTGGTGCCGGATTATTTGTTGATAACGAAATAGGCGGCGCTACGGCTACGGGTATGGGTGAGCTGGTAATGAAAACTTTAGGATCATTTTTGGTAGTGGAACTAATGCGCCAGGGAAGAAGTCCGCAACAAGCGTGCAAAGAGGCTGTTGAACGGATCGTACAGAAAGTGCCGGAAAATAAAATCAGACAGGTGGGTTTTATTGCCATGAACAAAAGAGGTGAAACCGGCGCTTTTTGCTTGCAACCGGGGTTTAATTATGCCGTACATCAAAAAGGGGAAAATAAGATGATTGATAGCAGGTCTTATTATTAAACTTTTCGTTAACAATTTATATCGTCAAACTTAAAGAATACTCCAAAGTTTTTATCATTGGGAATTTCTTCATCTCTTTTGCGTAGCTCTTCAATACACAATGCTATTGCTTCTCTGGCCATTTAAATAACCTATTCCACATTGTCACTCCTGGAAGTGATGGGGCTTTTGCAGTTTATCTCACATCGATATCTTGAAAATCAATATTTTATAAATATGATTTATCGTCTGTAGATGTTTTATTTGATACAAAAAACAAAAACAAATATTATCTTAAAAAGCTGCATTATTTATGTGCCGTCGCTGTTTATCGGAAGTGTTAATTTATACATCTTTATCACCTCATCATCATCATTTGATAGGTTTTTAACCTGATCATAATCAAGTACATCAATAACCTCTTCTTTTTGTTCCACATTAGGCCAGATAGGAGTGTATTGTATGGTAAATATAAAAGATATGACATCTTTTTTGTTTTCCAGTGAATACATTTGTGGTTCAGGTGTAAAGATCCCATGATTGTTCGGTTCAATATTGGCAATGTATGTTCCATAATAGGTTCCCTGGCAACGTTTCTTGTAAATTTTAAACTCTATCTCATCTTCAAATGGCAAGCCGTCTTTGTATTTTACTTCCAAAGAAATTGAAAATTCTTTTGTAATAACCGGCATTTTGGTTTCGTCGCAATCTCCACTTAAATCAAAAAAATCTGTACATGAAGTGAATGCGATAAGCGTAACGATGCTTACAATCAGCAATAAAACAGTCAGGTACTTTTTCATTTTATTAGTTTTTAGTTAGTAATATTGGAATTTAGCAAATTGTATTTTGCCTTCTGTTTCTGTTTTAGTAATAGAAATGAACAGTTTTTTCCCTGATAGTGATACTTTTTTTAATACTCGAAATATACATCATTTTCAGGCATTTTACAAGAAAAAAGTGTATTGTTTTCCGTAATTAGATTTGCTTTTTGACAGAAAGGAAATTTCTATTAATCTTGCATAATAAAACCAACACCTATGAAATTGAAACCAATTTTAATATCTGCTGTACTGGTGGTTTTGCTGATCGCAGTATCCGGAAGCTTAAACGGCCAAAACAGCGAGCCTGCTGTCATCCCCGTTCCCATTGAAATGAAAGTGAAACAGGGAAAATTTGTTCTGAACGAAAATACAAGGATAGTTTTTCCTGATAATGAAGA
This sequence comes from Bacteroidota bacterium, assembly GCA_003648625.1. GTDB lineage: Bacteria > Bacteroidota > Bacteroidia > Bacteroidales > F082 > UBA4459. The sequence continues at coordinate 5,108 of QMPO01000012.1, read as the reverse complement.
CGGGTGTCGGGTGGCAGAATACTTCGCTAACTGGATTGAAAAACCCACAGGAATTCATCTGAAAGAAGGAAATAAAAATAACAACAGCAACGCCATCGTTTTTCATATCGTTCAGGATGATCGGCTTGGGGAGGAAGGATACCTGTTGGATGTTCAGCCGGAAAAAGTCCTTGTTTCTGCTAACGGGCCTGCAGGACTGTTTTACGGAGTTCAAACCATTTTTCAATTGCTGCCTCCCCAGATTTACAGCCCTGAAAAGATAGAAGGAGTTTCGTGGAACATGCCGGCCGTTTCGATCTACGATAAACCACGGTTCGCATGGCGGGGTATGCATCTGGATGTGTCACGTCATTTCTTTCCGAAAGAATTCATCAAAACATACATCGATCTGATTGCTATGCATAAAATGAATGTCTTTCACTGGCATTTAACGGATGACAACGGCTGGCGAATCGAAATAAAGAAATATCCGAAACTTACCAGTGTAAGTGCCTGGCGTGTTGACCGTGAAGACCAGACCTGGCGGGAGGTAACGCCTCCGAAACCGGGAGAAAAGGCCACTTACGGAGGGTTTTATACACAGGAAGATATCCGCGAGATTGTTAAATATGCGTCAGAACGGCAGGTGATGATTTTGCCCGAAATAGAGATGCCGGGACATACCAGTGAGGTGTTTGCTGCTTATCCTTCCTTATCTTGTTCGGGTAAAAAGATGTATGTCAGGCCGGGAAGTTACTGGCCGAACGAAGATATTTTTTGTGCCGGAAACGACAGCGTATTTGTTTTTCTGGAAGATGTGCTCGATGAGGTGATGGAATTATTCCCGGGTCCGTATATCCATATCGGTGGGGATGAGGCGGATAAGACCAACTGGAAGAAATGTCCGAAATGCCGGCAGCGGATGAAGGATGAACACCTGAATAATGAAGATGAACTGCAAAGCTGGTTTATTAAACGTATGGAAAATTATTTGGTAGCGCACGGAAAAAAACTGATTGGCTGGGATGAGATACTGGAGGGCGGACTGGCACCGGAAGCCACCGTGATGTCGTGGCGTGGTATTGCCGGAGGTGTTGCATCAGCCAGACAGGGCCACGATGCTGTCATGTCTCCGGGTACGCATTGCTATTTTGATCACTATCAGGCTGATCCGGAATTTGAGCCTGAAGCCATTGGCGGATTTACGACACTCAAAAAAGTTTATTCGTATGAGCCTGTACCGGAAGAATTGACCCCTGATGAGGCCAGGCATATTCTCGGAGCACAGGGTAATGTGTGGACCGAATTTATACCTGCGCCGGAACATGCCGAGTATATGGCCGTTCCCCGCATGACGGCCCTGGCCGAGGTTGTCTGGAGCCCCGATTCCAAAAGAAACTGGGAAGATTTTAGGGAACGTTTGAATACACAATTTGAACGGTTCGACTATATGGGGATAAATTATTCCAGAGGTTCCTGGAAAGTAAATATTTTGCCTGAGGTTTCTGAAGACGGAAAACAATATACCATTGTGTTTCAGACCGAACAACCGGGTTATCCGGTTTATTATACGCTGGACGGGTCCGACCCCGACACAACTTCTTTACTTTACATAGAGCCCATTGTGATCGACACCTCTGTAATCATTAAAACCGGAATCTTCGATCATGGAGAACTGAAAGAAAAATATGCGGAAAAATCCATCATTTTCCATAAGGCTTTGGGCAAAAAAACAAAACTGGAAGTGCAGCCTGTAAAAAAATACAGTGGCAAAGGTGCACAAACTCTGGTGGACGGCATGACCGGATCCGCCAGGTATAATGACGGTTACTGGCTGGGTTTTGACGGTACCGATCTTGATTTTACGGTGGATATGGAAGAAGAGGTGCCTGTACAACAGGTAACGGTGAACTTTTATCAGAGGCAGAGCTTCTGGATTTTTATGCCTGTGGAGGTAATCATACAAGTGCTGGATGAAAGCGGAAAAATAGCAGCATCGCAAACTGTTTTGCCGAAGACTGATCCCAAATCTGAAGAAACGGTGATCGAAGCTTTTAAAGTAAAGTTTGATCATGTGAAAGGACAATATGTAAGGGTTGTAGGTAAAAACTGCGGAAATTGCCCTGCCTGGCATAAAGGAGCTGGAGATACTTGCTGGATTTTTTCCGATGAGGTGATTGTTAAATAAAGAATAGTTTCAAGTAATTAGTCATGACTTTCTTCGTTATTTCAAAAGTTATACACAATACTAACCGATGAACAAAATATTTTATCTCCTGCCTTTTTTACTCCTGATTACAGCTTGCAGTAAAAACAATCAGAAAGAACCTGTAGATTATGTCAATCCTTTCATCGGAACCGATGGTCATGGTCATACCTATCCCGGTGCAACGGTGCCATTCGGGATGGTGCAACTCAGCCCCGACACGCGGAAAGACAGTTGGGATGGCTGTTCGGGTTATCATTATTCTGACAGCGTGGTTTTCGGATTCAGCCACACACACCTGAGCGGGACGGGTATCGGAGATTATGGCGATATAAGGATCATGCCGGTGACCGGATTATTGAAAACGGAACCGGGAACAGCGACACAACCTGATTCGGGTTACGCTTCCCGCTTCGCGCACGATATGGAAAAAGCCAGTCCTGGATATTATGCCATTTATCTTCAGGACTATGATATTTATGTGGGTTTGACAGCTACAGAACATGCTGGCTTGCATCAATATTTGTTTCCGGCTGCCGAGGAAGCTTATATCATTCTTGATTTGAAAGAAAGTGTTACCTCCGAAGAAATTATTAATTCGAAGATCGTTATATTGAGCGATCATGAGGTGGCAGGCTTCAGAAGGACAGATGGATGGGCTGATGATCATTATGTGTATTTCTATGCCGAATTCTCTAAACCGTTTACTTCATACGGTATCGTGAAAAACGGAGTGCGTAAGCCTGGTCTGAAGTCGGCAAAAGGAGATAACCTGAAAGCCTATTTTGCTTTTTCGTTTGATGCCCGCGAAAAGGTTTTTGTAAAAGTGGGTGTCTCGGCTGTGAATGTGGATGGTGCAAAAAACAACCTGCATTCGGAAATTCCCGGCTGGAGTTTTAGCAGGGTTAAAAGAGAGGCCGAAAGTAAATGGAAAAAGCAGTTGGAAAAAATCCATGTTGGCGGTGGAACTGATGAACAACAAGAAATATTTTACACGGCAATGTATCATACGATGCTGGCGCCTAACCTGTATTCGGATGTGGATGGGCGCTACCGTGGACACGACATGAAAATACACAAAGACAGGAAAAACAAGCGCTATACGGTTTTTTCTCTTTGGGATACCTTCAGAACATTACATCCACTGTTTGCGATCATCGAACGCCAACGGACCAGCGAATTTATCCAAACAATGCTCGATATGTACCGGCACGACGGCTTGCTCCCGGTATGGGAACTGGCAGCTAATGAAACTAACTGTATGATCGGATATCATTCTGTTTCTGTAATTCTTGATGCGTATATAAAAGGTATTCGGGATTTTGACACAACCGAAGCCTTAGAGGCAATGCAGGCTACAGCCAACGCACACAGGTTCGGGCTGGATGTATACCAAAGTAAAGGATATATCCCTGCTGATAAAGAAGGATCTTCCGTGTCAAAAACATTGGAATATGCTTACAACGACTGGTGCATAGCTCAAATGGCGCAATTACAGAACAACGAAAAAGTATACGCAGAGTTTATCCGGAGAGCTCAGTATTACAAAAATTTGTACGATAAGGAAACCGGATTTTTTCGGGGTAAAAGTAATGGGTGTTTTGTCACACCCTTTAACCCGGCCGAAGTGAATTTCATGCTTACCGAAGCGAATACATGGCAGTACAATTTCTTTGTACCGCAGGATATCAATACACATATCGAATTGCTGGGCGGTGATGAAGCTTACGACAAAAAGCTGGACGAATTGTTCACTTCTGAAGCGGAACTTACAGGCCGGCACCAATCGGATATTACCGGCCTGATCGGCCAGTATGCTCATGGAAACGAGCCCAGCCATAACATGGCTTATCTGTATAATTACATAGGAAAACCCTGGAAAACCCAGTGTTTGGTACGACAAATATTGGATGAACAATACAGCAGTGCACCGGATGGGTTGTGTGGTAACGAAGACTGCGGACAGTTATCGGCGTGGTATGTGATGAGTGCCATGGGGTTTTATCCCGTTACGCCCGGTAGCGATATGTATGTACTGGGAACTCCGTTGTTCGATACGATGAAAATTAAACTGGAAAACGGCAAAGTTTTTGAAGTGCGTGCCAGAGGAGCTTCTGAAAATAATATTTACATCCATGAGGTAACTTACAACGGCGAATCCTGGACTAAATCATACATTACACATGATATGATTATGCAGGGTGGTGTGTTGCAACTGGTGATGGGTAAAGAACCTAAGAAGTCATGGGGACTTGTACCCGCCAATCGTCCGGTGCAGAGAATAGAAGACCATTTGATCACACCGGTTCCATACTTCGTCGCAGCTTCCAAAACGTTTGAAGATGAAATGGACATCGGCTTGGCCTGCATTGATGAAGAAGCAAAATTGTGGTGGGCGCAGGCAGGCAGAAAAAAAACCGGATTTGTAAAGTATGAACAACCTGTTGCGATCACATCGGTAAACAGGTACGTGGCCTATGCTGAAAAGGATGGACAGAAAAGTTTTGAAGAACAGGCCGAATTTGTCAAAATGCCCGCCGGAAGAACCGTAAAAGTAACCTATCCGTACAGTCTGCAATATACAGCTGGCGGCGACAGAGCACTCATCAATACGCTGCGCGGAAATAAAGAATTTATGACGGGTAACTGGCAGGGCTACTGGGGTGTTGATCTGGACGCCGTTGTTGACCTGGGGAAAGAGCTATATGTACGCAAAGTCGGTGCCGGTTTTTTGCAGGATCAGAATTCGTGGATCTTTATGCCCGAATGGGTAAGCTTTGAAGCTTCAGTTGACAGTGTACATTTTAAAGAACTGGGTACGGTTAACAACACGATCAATGCGAAAAAAGACGGTGGCATTACCAAAGATTTTGTATTGCGTATTCCCAAACAGAAAATCAGGTATTTAAGGGTTATTGCTAAA
>QMPO01000011.1 GCA_003648625.1 Bacteroidota bacterium | reverse complement strand
CTTCCGTTTTATTATTTGATCACATTTCCGTTCGTTCTGCTTCTGAATTATATGGATGTGCGTAAAAAACACAAAACAGGCACGGGATTGATCGCCAAAGCATGGAAATAGCCGAACGATATATAACTTTTGTTTAAAAACCGACGGAATGCAGCTTTCGCTCTTTATAGCCAAACGGTACCTTGTATCTAAAAAGTCGCACAACCTGATCAATATCATTTCGCTGATCACCGTTGTCGGGCTGACTATTGGTACAGCAGCACTGATCATTGTCCTCTCGGTATTTAACGGGTTTGAAAGTGTTATCAAGTCGATGTACAACGTTATTGATGCTGATTTTGAAGTGACGGCGGCGCAGGGCAAGACTTTTCACTTTTCCGGTATTCCTGCAGAGAAGATCATGGAACTGGAAGGCGTAAAAGGGGTTGCCGGTATCTTTGAAGAAGACGTGTTGTATAAATACCGCGAAGAACAGTACATAGCGAAAATAAAAGGTGTTTCAGAAAACTATACAAGCCTGTCGGGTATAGACACAATGCTGATGGACGGTACTTTTTTATTGCAGCAGGGAGATGCTAATTTTGCTGTTGTCGGGGCAGGTGTGGCGTGGTACCTCGGGGTCAATATCCGGAGTATTACCGACTTATTGAACGTGTATGTGCCTAAAAGGGGAAATCCCTCGTCTTTTAACATTACCAATGCCTTTCATGTGGAAGCAATTCATCCGGCAGGCGTTTTTTCCGTCCAGCAGGAGTTTGATGAGCGGTATGTGCTCGTGCCCATACGGTTTGTCAGGAAACTGCTCGATTATACCGACGAGGTAACCAGCGTGGATGTGTTTGCGAGACCCGGGGCGGATTATGATCAGATTCAGTCGGATATGGAAAAGATGCTGGGACAGGATTTTGTCGTAAAAAACCGCTTTCAGCAAAACGAAACCCTGTTCAAACTACTGACTTCAGAAAAAACGGCCATCTTTTTCATTCTCGTATTTATACTTATCCTGACATCCATAAATATGATTGGTTCGCTGTCCATCCTCATTGTCGAAAAACTCAAAGATATTGCCGTATTGAAAAGTATGGGCGCCACAAAAAAACTGGTTTTTCGGATATTTATGTCTGAGGGTTTGCTCATCAGTTTGCTGAGTGCAGCAGCAGGATTATTTATCGGGTTTGCTATTCTCTATATTCAGCAGCAATTTGGTATTGTAAGACTTGGATCGCAGGAGGGTGCTTTTATCATTGAAGCATACCCCGTTGCCATGAAGTGGATGGATTTTCTGTATGTCTTTTTAACCGTGATGTGCATTGGTGTTCTGGCTACATGGTACCCGGTAAAGAATCTTTCCAAAAAGTATCATACAATCCGGCTGAAGTAATAGATGAGAAATAGTTAAATAAAGTTGTGCCTGTTAAGCAACCTTTTTCACCTTTCCTGTTTCTTATATGTTAATGAGTAGTTCATTAATGAGCGAAAGAAATGCACCCTCTCGATCCTTATGTTATAAATTGTGATTATCAATCGAAATCAATAGTATATTTGCATCTTATTTTAAAAAAAACCAAATGAAAAAATTTACTTTTCTATTAAAAACTTCATTGCTTCTTTTAGTTTTCAGTTTCGCGGCAAGCCAGGTGCAGGCTGCCAAAACCATTAAAACTAACGAAGATAGCCGCAGTGAGTTGCAACTTTTGTCAAAAAGTGATCTGCATCTGACACTCTTAAACAAAGTTGGCCTGATAAATTCAGAATTTATAAACCTCGAAGGAAAAGACTATGTGAAACTGGTCGTGCCTGCGTATACAAAAAGCACAGTTTATGGCAATCCGGAAATGCCTGTCCGGAGGAGACTGATCGAAATCCCTTACGGAGCAGTTCCCACGGTACGCATTGTCAATTATGAAGTTACCGAATATAAGCTGGCTGATTACGGAATTTCAGAGCAGATTATGCCCTTGCAATACTCCGTTCCTAAATGCGGTGATGCTCCGGAGTTTGTATGCAATAATGAGATCTACGAAGAAGACACATACATGAAGCAGGAATTGGTTTCTGTTGATGTACTGGGTATTATGCGGGGAACCAGGATAGCAAGAGTAAATATCTCACCTGTATTTTACAACCCTGTAAAAAATACAATCCGGGTTTATGAAAACCTCGAATTTGAAATCGTATTTGAAGGGGCAGACCTGGCATTGACACAGGCACAGAAAGAAAAATATTATTCCCCTTATTTCAGCAGCCTCCTCAGTTCGCTGGAGAATTACAGTGCTCCGGCAAACAGAGGGGATAATTTTACAAGATATCCCATTAAGTATGTGATCGTTTCTGATCCTATGTTTGAAGATCAGCTGCAACCGTTTATTGAGTGGAAAAAAAGAAAAGGATTTATCGTTGTTGAAGCTTACACGGATGAAATCGGAACAACCAAAGAAGAAATAAAAGCTTTTTTGCAGGACTTGTACGATAACGGCACACCGGAAGATCCGGCACCTTCATTTGCCCTTTTTGTTGGCGACGTGGCCCAAATCCCTGCTTATGAAAATGGTAACGGTGAAACCGACAGGCTCTATTTTGAGTATTCAGGCGACTTGTTCCCTGAGGTATTCTATGGTCGGTTCTCAGCCCAAAATGAAGCGCAACTGCAGCCTTACATCGATAAAACGTTACAGTACGAGCAATTTACCATGCCCGATCCTTCCTTCCTCGAAGAAGTGGTTATGATTGCCGGTGCCGACAGTGGTCATGGCCACGACTGGGGTAACGGTCAGATCAATTACGGAACCATTAATTATTTTAACGAAGATCACGATATTTTATCGCACACATATCTGTATCCTGAATCCGGAGGTAGTTCTGCACAGATTCGGCAGGATATTAGCAACGGTGTTGCTTTTGCCAATTACACGGCGCATGGTTCGCCTAACGGTTGGGCCGATCCTTCTTTTACTATAAGTGATATTCCGAATTTACAAAATCAGGATAAGTATGGTTTGCTAATCGGAAACTGCTGTTCGACAAGCGAATTTGCGGGCAGTTGTTTTGCCGAAGAAGTTGTCAGGGCAGAAAATAAAGGAGCCATTGGTTACATTGGTGGTTCCAACAGTACATATTGGGATGAGGATTATTATTTTGGCGTTGGTTATGGTACGATAAGTGAAGACCCGCCGCCATACGAGGAAACAGGTCTGGGTAATTACGACCGTGCGTTCCATGACCATGGTGAAGCATTTGACGAATGGTGTACAACGATGGATCAGGTTCTTTATGCCGGAAACCTGGCGGTATCTGAAAGCGGTTCGGGCCAGCAAACCTATTACTGGGATATTTATAACCTGATGGGCGATCCTTCGCTGATGATCTATTTTGGCGTACCGGATGAAATGGAAGTTGAGCATACAGCTGTTCTTATGGTAGGGGCCACAGAATTTGAGGTGTCGGCAGAACCTTATGCTTATATTGCCTTAAACGATGACGGAGAGAATATTGCTGTTGCTTTGGCAGATCAAAATGGAGATGCAACACTGGAATTTGATGCGCTGTCAACTCCCGGAACTGTTGAATTGGTTATAACCGCTCAGAATTTCCAGCCATATTTTGAAGATGTTCTTGTTATTGTTCCGGAAGGAGCCTATTGTTTATATACACAGCACGAGATAAATGACGACTCGCTGGGGAATGGAAATAACCAGGCAGATTATGACGAAATGGTGTTTTTATCGGTCTCGATTAAAAATCTTGGTACAGAACCGGCAAATGAGGTAACGGCTGTCATGACAACGAGTGATTCCCATGTTGAAATTCTCGATGGCACAGAATCCTATGGTACGATAGGTGTGGATGAGACAGTGACGCAGGAGAACGGATTTCTGATCCACCTTACCGAAGATATTCCGGATCAGCTGGAAATTGTTTTCGATCTGGAAATGACCGATGCCAACGATTCAATATGGACCGGCCAGTTTAAAGTTATGGCAAATGCGCCGGCTTTCATGCTGAAAGATATAACAATTGATGATGTAGAAAGCGGAAACGGAAACGGGCGACTGGATCCGGGTGAAACAGCTACCATGATCATTGAAACAGAAAATACAGGCCATGCACCCATTACGGATGTGCTGGCTGTAATCCAGGCATACAATCCGTTTATTACAGTTTTATCGGGCGATACGGTCTTCGCAGGCATTAATGCACAAAATTCAGTATATGCCCGTTACGATGTTTCTGTGGATGAGTCGGCTCCTGAAGGAGTATTTGGCGAAATGAGATATCATGTTACTTCGGGTGGCTACAGTGCTGCAAGAAGTTATTATGCCAAAATAGGTTTGTTGCTCGAAGACTGGGAAACAGGAAACTTTGATAAATTCAACTGGCATTTTGACGGCGATGCTGACTGGAGGATTAACATCGAAAGTCCGTTTGAAGGTATTTGTGATGCCAAATCAGGAACTATAGGTGATAACCAGACATCAGAAATATATATTACTTACGAAGTGATGGCAGATGACACGATAAGTTTCTATAAAAAAGTATCGTCCGAAGCCAGCTATGATTTTCTTGAGTTCTATATTGATAATACCAAGAAAGGCTCCTGGTCGGGAACGGGTGCCGGATGGACATTGGAAAAATATACAGTAACATCTGGTGAACATACATTCCGCTGGGTTTATGCAAAAGACTATTCGGCAACAGGTGGCAGCGATTGTGCATGGATTGATTACATCATGCTGCCAACGATGATGGCTACTACCGTATTTTCGGGAGTCGATCAAACTGTTTGCTCCGAAACCGGTTCGCTACAATGCGAAGGTTCAGCTACAAATTACGAAACACTTTATTGGGCAACATCGGGTACCGGAACTTTTGATGACATAAATTCGCTGACACCTGTTTACACGATGTCGTTAGATGATGTAGAAAGCGGACAGGTACTCTTAAGTCTTAACCTGGTGGACGTTGATGGCTATCCTGCCAGCGACACAATGGCAATCAGCATTGTTACGCCACTGGATCCGCCCATGTTGCCATCAGGACCAGAAAGTGTTGATTTGAACGAAATAACAGAGAGTGAATACACCACCGAAGAAGTAGAAGGTGCGCATTCATATATGTGGTTACTGATGCCTGATGAGGCTGGGATTACATCCGGTACATCAAATACCGTTCAGGTATACTGGAATATGGAGTTTGAAGGTGAAGCCGTTTTAAGTGTAGCGGTGGAAAACGAATGTGGTGAGAGCGATTATTCAGAGGAGCTGGTAATTGATGTGACCGGTACAGTGGGTATTTATAATCAGGAAACTGACGATTTGATACAGATCATTCCAAATCCGAACAAGGGAAGATTCCAACTGATCATTGGAAGTGATATTCAGCCAAATTCAAGCGTGTGTCTGGTTAACCTTCAAGGTCAGCTTGTGTACGAGAAGCAATTGCAGACGACGGATAATGTATTAAATTTCCATTTGGAAGGAATAAATAACGGAATGTATTACCTGATTCTTAACAACGGAGAAAAACGTCAGGTGAAGAAAGTGCTTATTAATTAGATGCTTATAAAACAAAATTTAAAATAGTTCTCATGAAAAAATTACTTATTGTTGTAATTACTGTAGTCGCTTTTATGAATGTGCAGGCATCGGACTGGGTATCTGTTACATCAGATCAACCGGCCGGGGCTGATATTACGTTAATCAGTTCACAAATCACATATTCTTCCGTTCAGTTTACGTTGAATGGATTCTGGAAAGATGTGGTTGCTACCGACCGGGGAAGCGCTTGGCGTATATCGCTTGAAAATGGTATTCCTTCTCTTGAACAGAGCGCCCCTGATCTTCCGGTATTCTCAACTTCACTTGTTGTACCCGATAAAGCACATATGACGGTGCGTGTTCTATCTTCAAAATATGTAGAATTTACCGATGTGCTGATAGCGCCCTCAAAAGGAAATCTGACACGTGATATTGATCCGTCAACAGTGCCATATAATTTTGGGGCCCGGTACAACAAAGATGTATTTTATCCGGCTGAACTTGCTGTAATTAACGAACCTTATATTGTTCGGGATGTACGCGGACAGGCACTGCATTTTCAACCTTTCAGGTACAATCCGGTTACGGGTGTGCTGCGTGTTTATTACGAAGTAACTATTGAAGTGGTTGAAGATGGAACTTCTAACATCAATGTCCTTGACAGAACCGGATTTCCCGAAAAAGTGAATGATGAATTCAGGAAAATTTACCAGAGGCAGTTCCTTAATTACAACGCATCAAACAGGTATGATCCTGTTGATGAACACGGAAATATGCTTATTATCAGTTACGGTGATTTCATGGATGAAATGGAACCATTTATCGAATGGAAAACAATGGCCGGTATGCCCGTTGAAATAGTGGATGTGGCTGATATTGGAAATTCAGCAGCCATCAAACAATATATTTCTGACTACTACGATGAGAACGGTCTGACATTCGTTTTGCTTGTTGGTGATGCCCAGCAGGTACCGAGCAGTTACTCCAGCGGCGATTCTGATGTTGATTACTCCTATGTTGTTGGTAACGACCACTATCCTGATTTGTTTGTAGGCCGTTTTTCGGCGCAAACTGAGGATCAGGTGGTAACACAGGTACAGCGAACTATTGATTACGAAAAAAATCCGATTGCTGACGATACTGACTGGTACACACATTGCATAGGTGTCGCATCTAACCAGGGACCCGGCGATGACAATGAGTATGATTACCAGCACATCAGAAATATCGGTGATAACAAACTGATACCGTTCACGTATGATTATGCCTATGAGTATTTTGACGGATCGCAGGGAGGTAATGACGAAGATGGGAATCCCAACGCTTCTGATGTAGCCGTAGGTGTTAACGAAGGAGCCACCGTTATTAATTATACGGGTCATGGAAGTACGACTTCCTGGGGATCTTCAGGGTTTTCAAACTCAAATGTAAACCAGCTTACAAATACTGGGAAATTGCCTTTTATTATTTCGGTAGCCTGTGTTAATGGCAACTTTGTTAATAGCACATGTTTTGCTGAGGCATGGCTGAGAGCTGAAAATGACGGAGAGCCAACAGGTGCTGTAGCCACGATTATGTCGACGATTAACCAAAGTTGGAATCCTCCGATGAGGGGTCAGGATGAAATGATCGATGTGCTTATAGGTGCTGATGAAAATAATGTGAAAAGAACATTCGGAGGCCTCACAATGAATGGGTGCATGGGAATGAATGATGCTTACGGTAGCCAGGGCGATGAGATGACCGATACATGGACTATCTTCGGCGACCCATCGCTTATGGTGCGTACGGCTGTACCTGTGGATTTAACGGTGACCCATCCTGAAATACTGTTTTTGGGCACCTCGTCCCTTACCATAACATGTAATGCCGATGATGGTTTGGCCGCATTGAGTATGGACGGAGAACTGATTGGAAGTGCTTTCATAGAAGATGGTACCGCAACTATTGAATTTGATGAACTTATGAATATTGTTACGCTTGATCTGGTTGTAACAGCATTTAACTTCAGGCCGTATATAGCAACAATTGATGTAATGCCGGCTAATGGCTCATATATTGTTTATTCCGCTTACCAGATAAATGATGATTCGCTTGGGAATGGAAACAACTCACCTGAATATAACGAGTATGTGTTTTTATCTGTAACTGTTGAGAATGTTGGAACTGAGGATGCCAGCAATGTTATGGCTACATTAAGCGTAAACAACGAGTATGTAACTATACTGGACAATACGGAATCATATGGAACAGTCGGTGCTGACCAAACTGTTGATCGTGAAAACGGATTCTTAATCCACCTGGCCAATAATATTCCCGATCAGATGAACATGGAATTTGATATGCTGTTAAGAGACAGCAAAGACTCAACCTGGTTATGTAATTTTAGCATACCTGCCAATGCTCCTGATTTTATTCTGGGAGAGATGACGATTGATGATGCCGCAGACGGTAATGGCAACGGAAGACTTGATCCGGGTGAAACAGCCACAATGATCATTGAAGCTAAAAACGGAGGTCACACAGCCATTGGTGATGTAATGGCATCTCTCCAGGCGTTTAATCCGTTTATTACCATATTGTCAGCAGATACAATTTTCTCTATGCTTAACCCACAGGTTCCGGTATATGCCAGCTATAATGTAACGGTAAGTGAAACGGCACCTGAGGGGGTATTCGGAGGAATGTGGTTCCAGTTAACCTCCGGTGGCTACACCAAGTCCAGAATATATTATTCCAAAATCGGCACGATGGTGGAAGACTGGGAAACAGGAAACTTCAGTAAGTTCAACTGGCATTTTGACGGGGATGCCGACTGGCGTATCAATGCAAGTAACCCGTTTGAAGGTATATGCGATGTTAAGTCAGGAGAAATTGAAGATGAACAGACTTCGGAGTTTTATATAACGTATGAAGTGATGTCGGACGATACGGTCAGTTTCTTCAAAAAAGTATCCTCGGAACCAAACTATGATTTTCTGGAGTTTTATATTGATAGTGACAAAATTGGATCGTGGTCGGGTACCGATGACTGGACATTGGAAAAATTCCCGGTTACAGAAGGCGAACATACATTCCGCTGGGTTTATGCAAAAGACTATTCGGCAACAGGCGGCAGCGATTGTGCATGGGTAGATTACATTGTATTACCTGTTGAAATGGCTACATCTGTATATGCAGGACCTGATCAGGAAGCATGCTCAGGAGCTGAATATTTTCAATGTGATGGTATAGCCACAAATTATGATACTATTTCCTGGGCTACATCCGGAACAGGTACCTTTAGCGATATAAATATACTGAACCCACAGTACACACTGTCGGAAGACGACATTCAAAGCGGAGTGGTTATGCTCAGCCTGAGTTTAGTTGATGTGGACGGTAACCCTGCCAGCGATACAATGACAATCATAATCAATGCGCCACCGGTGAGTCCTGTCATTCCGGATGGACCTTCATCGGTCAACCTGAATGAAGTATCGATTACCGAATATACAACCGAAGAAGTTGAAGGAGCCGGTTTCTACGAGTGGGTTTTGTTGCCCGAAGAAGCTGGATTTACGGTTGGGACTTCGACAACTGTACAGGTTTTCTGGAATATGGAATTTGAAGGAGAAGCCGGTTTGAGTGTTGCAGTGAAGAACGAGTGCGGAACTGGAGATTTTTCTGACGAATTACTGATAAACGTTACTGGCACCGTAGGTATAGAAAGTTTAGACGATGAAATTTCTGTACAGATAATACCAAATCCTAATAATGGCAGATTCCGCTTAGTGCTTGGCAGCGACATAGCACAGGATACGCGCATTGAACTGATCAATCAAATGGGGCAGATTGTGTACAGAAAGCAGTTACAGAAATCAGATGAGACGATAAACATCAATACTGATCGATTAAATAGTGGAATGTATTATCTGATAATCTATCATGGTGTGAAACATCAGGTAGAGAAAGTGATGATCAACTAACAACAACTTTCGGAAATCCGAAACAGATATTTTAATAAATATGCCGCTTTCCGGGTATCGGAAAGCGGTTTTTTTTTCGTGATAATTACCCTATATTTTAGACTGTTTATAAATTAACAATTAGCGCTCGATATCTGTCGATGTAGTAGGTTTAATATAGTAACTTCGCGCTATTATTCAACCTAAAATTTACCAGAACAATGGATAAATTATTCAGAAAGGACGCGTTTAATTATCATGCACTGGGGCGTCCGGGGAAAATAGAAGTGGTACCCACAAAACCCTATTCAACCCAGCGCGATCTGTCATTAGCCTATACACCCGGAGTAGCAGACCCCTGTCTGGCTATTGAGAAAACACCGGAAGATGTTTATAAATATACTGCCAAAGGAAATTTGGTAGCAGTTATTTCAAACGGAACGGCTGTGCTCGGTCTTGGAAATATTGGCGCCGAAGCAGGCAAGCCTGTAATGGAAGGTAAAGGACTGCTCTTTAAAATATTTGCTGACGTAGATGTGTTTGATATTGAAGTTGACGAAACGGATATTGACAAATTTATAGAAACAGTAAAAGCTATTTCCCCAACTTTTGGAGGGATTAACCTGGAAGATATCAAAGCACCTGAGTGTTTTGAGATAGAAAGGCGTCTGAAAGAAGAGTTGAACATCCCTATCATGCATGATGACCAGCATGGAACGGCCATCATCACTTCAGCCGGATTGCTGAATGCCCTTGAAATAGTAGGTAAAAAGATAGAAGACATTAAAATTGTTGTCAACGGTGCCGGCGCGGCCTCTATTTCATGTACACAATTGTATATGCGTTTGGGTGCCAAACGCGAGAACATCATTATGCTTGACAGCAGAGGTGTTCTGCATAAGGACAGAACGGATCTTAACGAGACCAAAAAACAGTTTGTAACAGATAAACCGGTGCATACGCTTAAGGAAGCTATTAAAGGTGCCGATGTGTTTTTGGGTCTTTCTGTTGGAGGTATCCTGAAAAAGGATATGTTGCTTTCAATGGCTAAAAAACCAATTGTTTTTGCACTGGCAAATCCGACTCCCGAAATAGCTTATGATGTAGCTATGGAAATCAGGGATGATATCGTTATGGCAACTGGCCGTTCCGATTATCCAAACCAAATTAATAATGTACTGGGTTTCCCGTTCATTTTCCGCGGGGCTTTGGATGTGCGTGCAACGGAGATTAATGAGGAAATGAAACTGGCTGCATCAAAAGCACTTGCCAAACTGGCAAAAGAACCCGTTCCCGAAGAAGTAAATATCGCTTTCAAAGTAGCAAATCTTAATTTTGGAAGAGACTATATTATTCCTAAGCCTACCGATCCACGTTTGATTGAAACTGTTGCCCCGGCTGTTGCAAAAGCAGCAATTGATTCGGGAGTTGCCCAAAAAACAATTGACAGCTGGAGTGCTTACAGAGAAGAATTAAGAAAACGACTTGGCCTCAGCAACCCATTAATGAGACAGATGAAAGCAGCCTGTAAACGCAATCCGAAACGCATCGTGCTTACAGATGCGCAGGATTATAAAATGTTAAAAGCTGCCGAGATAGTTATCAACGAAAAAATAGCGATACCGGTTTTACTGGGCGATAAAGAAGTGATAAAAAGTATCATTAATGAATACGAACTTGAACTGAATAATGTTGAGATTATCGACAATAAAAGTGCTGAAGAAAAAAGGAGAAGACAGAAGTTTGCTAAAATTCTGTTTGAAAAACAGCAACGAAACGGTATAACATTGACTTCGGCGCTGGATGTTATGCAACACAGAAATTATTTTGGCCCTATGCTGGTGGAAACTGGCTATGCTGATGCCGTTCTCACAGGTTTAACGCGTAACTACCCCGACTCTATAAGACCTTCATTGCAGATCATTGAAAGACGAAGCGGGTGGAAGGTCGTGAGTGGAATGTATATTGTCAATTCAAAAGAAGGTCCCTATTTCCTGAGCGATTGTACAGTGAATAAAGAACCGTCAATTGAGGAATTGATAGAAATAACCCTGCAAACAGTGGAAGAAGTCAGACGATTTAAAATTGAGCCCAGAGTGGCCCTGTTATCTTATTCAAACTTCGGTTCAGTACGGGGAGAGCTCACAAACAAGCTTCGACAGGTAATTGAGATTTTACATCGCGATTATCCTGATCTTATCGTCGATGGAGAGATGCAGGCATCCACGGCCCTTAATGCTGATCTGATGAAAGAAAATTTCCCATTTTCAAAGCTGAAAGGAAAACCGGCCAATACCCTGATATTCCCGAACCTTACTTCGGCGAATATTACGCATAAAATTATTAAAGAACTGGCAGATTACGAAGTTATCGGGCCTGTACTTAACGGAATGAAAAAACCGGTGCAGATACTGACAATGGGAAGTGCGGTGAACGATATTGTGAATATGATCATGGTATCTGTGATGGATGCACATAAAAAATAAACAAAGATTAATTCCTTGTTTTCAGCCTCAAAGTTTTCCTTTGGGGCTGTTTTTGTTTATATTGCACCTGATTCATAAAATTTGGATTTATGTCGAAACTGAAAAAAACCCTGTTAGCCATTATCGTTTTAGTTATCATTGTGTACTTAGCTTTGCCCTACTATGTTAAGCATGCAATAATTCATCAGTACCCTGGAATTGAGGATTATAAAATATTTCACAACCGGGTGGTGGAAGCGGGTACATACATTCCCTGGGAGAAAGATTCAGCATATAATACGATGATGATTAACCAGGCGACAATGGATAAAATTGAATCGTATGATCCGGTAGCCCTGTTGGTGATTCAGGATCAGAAAATCCTTTATGAGCAATACTGGGAAGGGTACAGCGACAGCTCACTTTCCAACTCTTTCAGCGCAGCCAAAAGCATTGTGGGCCTCTTAATCGGGGCAGCAATTGATGACGGAGCAATCAAAAGTGTTGATCAGAAAGTGGCCGATTTTCTTCCATCTTTCAAAGAAGACGGGAAAGAGCAGATAACTATCAAAAACCTGCTGACAATGAGTTCCGGCCTTGACTGGGATGAAGCATATGCCAGCCTTTTCTCGCCGACAACTGCCGCTTACTACACAAACGACCTGCGAAAACTGGTTAACGACCTGAAAATGACAGAAGAACCAGGCCGTCGTTACTACTACCGAAGTATTGATTCGGAAGTGCTGGCCATGGTTGTTCAGGCAGCTACCGGAAAAACAATCAGCGAATATACTTCCGAAAAATACTGGAAAAATATGGGAGCTCGTCATGATGCTTTGTGGTGCCTTGATCATGAAAACGGGATGGAAAAAGCATACTGTTGTTTCAATTCCAATGCCCGCGATTTTGCCCGGTGGGGACAGCTTATGCTGAATAACGGTAAATGGGGTGATAAACAATTGATATCGGAAACATACATGGCAGAAACGGTATCCCCCGTTACTTATCTTACTGATGACAACGGTTTGCATGTTGACTATTACGGCTATCAGTGGTGGATCATCAACTACAAAGGATATAAAATACCTTATATGCGCGGAATACTTGGTCAGTACGTGTTTGCCATTCCCGGGAAAAATGCCGTTGTGGTAAGGCTGGGGCATAAGCGCAGCGACGAATTGATCGGGCCGAACCGTAAGGATATGTACGCCTATCTGGATGCAGCTTTTCAAATACTGAACTAAAACCAGACAACAGGAATTAGATATATAAAAAACTATATATAAAAGTAAGTTAAGGTGATACTTATTGGGTAATTATTACTAATTTTGTGGTAGTGAAACAAAAAGTAAAACCTAAAAAAAGAGTTTGGAAAATGGAAAAGATTACGGTTATCGGAGCCGGTAATGTGGGTGCTACCTGTGCTAATGTTATTGCTCATAAAGATTTGGCTCAAGAAGTTGTTTTGTTGGATATTAAAGAAGGTATTGCCGAAGGTAAAGCACTTGATATCTGGCAAACCGCTGCAATTAATCACTTTAACACACGGGTTACCGGAGTTACAAATGATTATTTAAAAACAAAAGGCTCAGGCGTTATTGTTATTACTTCCGGAATACCAAGAAAACCGGGAATGTCGCGTGACGACTTGATAAAAACGAATGCGAGTATTGTTAAGGAAGTAACCGAAAAAGCGGTTAAATATTCACCTCATGCAATTATTATTGTTGTGAGTAATCCGCTTGACGTAATGACTTATGCTGCATATCAGGCGTCCAACAAACCATCTAACAAGGTTTTTGGTATGGCCGGAACCCTGGATACGGGAAGGTATCGTGCTTTTCTTGCAAATGCGCTGAATGTGGCCCCTGTTGATATACACGCCATGTTAATGGGAGGACACGGAGACACGATGGTTCCATTACCTCGTTACACCTCTGTAAATGGTATTCCCGTTACGGAATTATTGGGAGAAGAAGAACTGAATAAAATTGTAGAACGCACCAAAAAAGGTGGTGGCGAGCTGGTAAACCTGATGGGAACATCAGCATGGTATGCTCCGGGAGCCGCTGCAGCCCAAATGGTGGAAGCAATCGTGGATGATCAAAAGAGAATTATCCCGGTCTGCGCCTGCTTAAAGGGAGAATACGGACTCAAGAATATCTATATGGGTGTTCCGGTAAAACTTGGTAAAGATGGTGTGGAAGAAATTATTGAAGTTCAACTTAATGAAGAGGAGAAAAAGTTGCTCAAAACATCAGCTGCCGCAGTGAAAGATGTTATGAAAGTACTTGATAAGATGAAGTTATTTTAAGGCTAGCCTAATTCATTAATGGTTGCGATTCTTGTTTAGGCTTATGGCGCCCCTTTCCGGGGCGCTTTTTTTGTATCTTTATCTGACATTATTCAAGCTGGAGAACCTATGAAAAAACTAGTAGTACTGACAGGCGCAGGTATCAGTGCCGAAAGTGGTATCAGCACTTTCCGCGACAGCAACGGGCTTTGGGAAAACCACCGTATCGAAGAAGTAGCCTCCCCCGAAGCATGGGAAAAGGATCCCGAAATGGTGTTGCGGTTTTATAACATCCGCAGGAAACAATTGTTTGAAGTGGAACCCAATGAAGGCCATAAAGCGCTGGTCAGGCTGGAAGAAAAATTTGATGTGCACATCGTTACCCAAAATGTGGACGACCTGCACGAACGGGCCGGATCGTCACATGTGCTGCATTTGCATGGAGAATTGAAAAAAGTGCGCAGTACCGGCGACCCTTCGCTGGTTTATATGCTCGACCATTGGGAGCTGAAAATGGGTGATGTCTGCGAAAAAGGCCACCAGCTACGTCCGCATATCGTTTGGTTCGGCGAGCCCGTTCCTATGTTTGAAAAGGCTCTGGATATTGCCCGGCAAGCTGATGTGTTTCTGGTTATCGGTACTTCCATGGTAGTTTATCCGGCAGCAGGGCTGATCAGTTACACGAAACCGGAAATTCCAAAATATTATGTCGACCCAAAAGCATTTCCCGTATCAGGCGTGTCACATCTGACTGTAATTCAGGAAAAAGCAGGTGAAGGTGTTCCCAAACTAGTGAATGAATTATTGGGTTTAGCCTGATTTATTCGTGAAACTCAATTTTCAAAAACGTAGTGCATTGAAAATATTAGTTGACCGAATCCCGATAGCGAAGCGTATCTGGATAAATGAGTAAATACTCCGATGCTCTGCATCGATCAAAAAGAAAATCCTATTTGACACCTCGTTAGCTTTGCTGCGAGGTAGTTTATTTTTTTACCCTTTTCTTTGGAAAATCGGAAAAAAGCTTGCGAAGGCTCTGCCTTACCGAACCCTCGGTAGCTTCTTCGCGGCTTAACCTGCCGCTGGCAACACCCTGCCATACAATGATTTTTTTGGAGTTGTCAAGCAAATCAATGACAACAGTACCTACTTCATAGTCATTTTTATAGATGGTGTATGGATAGGTGCCAAAACCATAGCCAACAACACCCACGCCCACACCTCCGGATCCCACGCCTACGCCTACGCCTATCGGACCATAATAACCGGCATAATGGTCGGAATATGCCGCATAGTTTGTTTCTTGTTGCACAATTGCAAATACCGAAACCTGAAGATCAGCTCCGTTTTCCTCGTACGTGTACCCACGTGCTTCTAATTCATCCTTAATAGACAACAGAATATATTTCTTTGTCTGGGGACTTATTACTTTGTCGTTTTGCGGATCCCAGTTTAACAACCCGAAGGTCTTGTATGTATCGAAATCCGCTTTATGATCAAATTCGGCCACATATTTCCAGGGATTACACGAAGAAAGAAAAATCAGAACTAAAGGAAAGATATATTTTTTCATGCTTTTGTTTTTTGCAGATAAGTAATAATTCAATTTTATTTTTTACCGACAGCAGGGAATTTTGCCAGTATCTGATGAACGTTTTTAGGCAACTTTTCGTCACGTTTATCAAGGTCATATTCAACTTCCCGTGAGCCAATACCCTGCCAGATCAACTTTTTGTCGGCAGCATTAAAAGCATCAATGATCAGGCTTCCTTCGTTGTAGTGACGTTCGGTGACAGTTGTAGTGGAATACCCGGTGCCATAACCATACCCCGGCCCCCAGCCATAGCCATAACCAAAACCGTAATAGCCCCAGCCTCCGCCATATCCTGCCCAGCCACCGTAATGATTGGTGTATGCATCGTAACTGGTTTTACCTTTAAGTGTTATAAATATGGAAACAACCATATCTCCACTGTCTTTAACGTAGGTATATCCTTTGTCTTCCAGCTCGTTTTGAATGGTGTTCAGGATTGTCTGTTTATCGTAATCGTTGATTTGATAACCGTTTTTATAGTCCCATGGATATAAACTAAACGTTTTGAACGACCTGAAGTCAACATTCCGGTCCCAGTCGTTTGTGACATCGAGTGAAGAACATGAAAAAAGAAAAATAAGAGGTAAGAGCAGGGATAAAACCGTTTTTTTGATAAACATAATGTCGTATTTGTAAAAATAAAGTGTGAAGAAGGCAAAAATAATATAATTTACATCCATGATATGTTATTTTTGCAATTTGAATGTAAAAACAGTACTTATGATTTTGAAGAAATGGACAATTGTGTTATTAAGCATAATCATGATCGCTGCCGGATCGTGTAAAAAGGATAATGAAGACGAAGAGGCGGCAGCAAGACAATTGGAAATTGATATAGCGCTCATAGAACAATATATTGATGATAATAACCTGAATGCACAATCAACAACAAGCGGATTGTATTATGTTATTCTGGAGCCCGGAAGTGATGAGCACCCAAATGTTTATTCAACGGTTACAGTAGCCTATAAAGGATACTTCCTGGATGGAGAGGTGTTTGAAGAGAATCTGGCATTTACATCCAGATTAAGCAATTTGATCCCGGCATGGATCGAAGGCATTCCACTGATCGGCAAAGGGGGAAAGATAAAATTAATACTGCCTTCTGCCCTGGGTTATGGGCCAAACGGGTCGGGAGATGCCATACCACCGAATACAGTACTTGTTTTCGATATAACCCTTTACGACTTCTATTAAAAAGTTTTTAGTAACTTCGGACATGTTTAACCAAAGCATGTCTTTATGTCGCCCGAACACACTTTTTTACTGGACAAAGCACGCAAATACTGCTCGTATCAGGAGCGTTGCCTTGCTGATGTGAAAGCCAGACTCGTTGAATGGAAAGCATCCGAACAAACAATTGAAAAGATCATCCGGACGCTTGAAAAAGAGGATTTTATCAACGAAGAAAGATACGCGATTTCTTTTGCTCTTGGAAAACTGAGAAGCAACAAGTGGGGGAAAAACAAGATATTTTACGCGATGAGCAGGAAACGGATCCCTGAAATATATATCCAGATGGGGTTGAACGAGATTGAAGACGAAGAATACATTAAAACGCTTAAAAATATTCTCTCATCAAAAAAAATCGATGAAAAAGACGAATTCAGGCGAAACAACAAGCTTGTAAAATACGCAGTTCAGAAAGGATTTCAGGCAAGCCTGGCCTGGAAGGTGATCAAGGGAGAGGTGTAGTGGCAGTCTACAGTCAACAGTCTACAGTCAACAGTCAACAGTCGCCAGTCAACAGTCGCCAGTCAACAGTCGCCAGTCTACAGTCGCCAGTCAACAGTCTAATACTTCTTACATCTGATATCTTATATCAAAATCCCTATCCCGGAGGGACAGCATGAAAATATAGCCGCTGAATTCATTCCCGGGTATAGTATAGTCTTTAGTCATCAGCTGGCAGTTCCTGTTTACGCAGTCTAAGTTGTCATGCTAAATTTGCTAAATTTGCCAAAAAACAAAATACCATGTTCACAACCGAAGGAATGAAAGAAATGTCTAAGAGGCTGGCAGCCTTGAGGAGGTATCTTTGACATTGATGGAAAATTAGCTCAGATAGCAGAATACGAGCAAAAAACCCAAGCCCCTGATTTCTGGAACGATCCTAAAAAAGCAGAAGAACTGCTGAGGAAGATTAAAAGCATTAAACAGTGGACTGATAAGTTCAGTGCAGCCGAAGAAGCTAACAATGACCTGGAGGTGCTGGCCGAATTTTTTGAAGCCGGTGAATCATCGCAGGAAGAACTTGACAAACAATTTAAAATTGTTGAGAAGAAGGTGGCAAATCTGGAATTTCTCAGAATGCTGAGTGCTCCGGAGGATAAATTCAATGCCATCATGAAAATCAATCCGGGTGCCGGTGGTACCGAGAGCCAGGATTGGGCAGAGATGCTGATGCGTATGTATATCCGTTATGGTGAGCGCAACAACTTTAGTGTAAAGGAATTGGATTACCAGGAAGCAGATGTGGCAGGGATTAAGTCGGTATCGCTGGAGTTTGACGGCGATTTTGCCTTTGGATACCTGAAAGGGGAAAATGGGGTGCACCGGCTCGTCAGGCTTTCACCGTTTGATTCGGGTAACCGCAGACATACTTCGTTTGCCTCGGTTTATGTATATCCGGTTGTGGACGATACGATTGAAATTAAGATCAATCCTTCTGATATTACATGGGATACTTTCAGGTCGAGCGGACCCGGCGGACAAAATGTAAATAAAGTGGAAACGGCCGTACGCCTGAGGCACGAACCTTCAGGATTGGTGGTGGAATGCCAGGAAACCCGGTCGCAGGGACAAAACCGCGAAAAAGCCTTGCAGATGTTGCGCTCGCAACTTTACGAGATCGAGATGCGGAAAAAACAGGAAGCACAGGAAAAAATTGAAGGCAGCAAAAAGAAAATCGAATGGGGATCGCAGATACGTTCATATGTGATGCATCCGTATAAGCAGGTGAAAGACCTGAGAACTAATTATGAAACCTCCAATGTGCAGGCAGTGATGGACGGTGACCTCGATGAATTTATCAAACGGTATTTAATGGAGTTTGGTGGTGAACAGTAAAAACTTATGAGAGATTAAAGGCTAGTTTAATACCATCAATAATCATATCTGTTCCGATGATAGCCAGAATCAGCCCCATCAGTTTTCCGATGACCAGAATTGTATTATTACCAAGCTTGCTCACCAAGAGTTCGCTGTAAGTAAAAGAAAGCCAGGTCAAAAAGATCATAAGGGCAAAAACAGCAACAACAATCCCAATGTGAATGAAACTGGCACCAGTTGCAAAGTTCATAGCCGTGACAATGGTTCCTGGTCCGGCAAGAATAGGGATGGCCAGGGGTGAAATAGCAATGCTGTCATCCTGAACCTCTTTTCCGGTACTGTGGATGGACGATTTTTTCGACATAAGCATCTCAAAACCTACATAAAATATAAGAATTCCTCCTGCAATTTTAAATGCAGGAATAGTTATACCAAATAAGCTGAAAATATACTTACCAAGGAATGTAAAAGAAACTACGATCAGAAAAGCAATTAAGGTAGATTTCCTGGCGATACTCTTTTTCACAAGCTCGCTTCTCCCTTCAACCAACCCTAAAAATATTGGCGTGTTGGCAATAGGATTCATGATGGCAAAAAAGCCTGTAAAAACGGTAAGTGCAAAAGTGAACATATTATGTGCCATCTTAAATGATGTTTAGGACGCAATATTACAAAGATTTACTCTTTCTCTTGCTAAAAGTAATAAGTTCAAATGTAAGTAGGGTACATATGGAACCAATACCGCTGGCTATGATATCTGCCGGATCATAATATGTGCTTGCTCCCCACATGGGTGCCAACTCTTCAATAGTTAGAATAATAAATACTGCAAGTGTGCTTAAATAGACAAACAGGCGGGTTCGTTTTAATTTACGGATCATGATGCTGTTGGCAAAAGCAAGGCCGATAAGGTAAGCGGCAATAAAATTGGGAAAGCTGCCGGATAGAAGGCGAACCCATGGAATGTGACTGTACCCGGGGCGTATTACCTGCTTGTTGAAAGAAACCAGCCCAAACAGCAGAGCAAATAATAAAATATTGATAATCAGAATCTTTTTCTTTTCTCCGGGTAACATAGTTATAAGTTAAAGTTTGGTAGCGAATCAAAGAAAGGTAAATTTACTAATAAAGGAAACTGTATGAGGAACATACGGCGCATTTAATTTCGGAGCATAGCAATAAACAACCGCCACATAAGTTATATAACAGACCTAACCACCAAACCAAATTTATTTTTTTAACCCCGGTCGTCCTGTTTATCCGGACGGCTATCTTAATATTATTTTATATGATAAAACACCTGATTTTATTTGTCTTTGTTCTTTTATCGCTGGCATCTTGCGAGCAAAACAAAGCAAAAGAAGTAAAAAATGATGTCGTTATCCTCTCCCAGCCAGAACCTTACAAGGCAGCCGTTTATTCATATGATTCACTATCTATTCCGCAGTTTTTTCAGGCGATAGCTGATAACCACATGGCTGATTACATGGAGTTTGACAGTTCCTACCTTTTTTATTGCCGTACTTTTAAGCTGGATAAGGATGACAGCACTAACCTTAAATCTTATTACACCATTAAGATCCTTCACGACCTTCTGACCAGCAAAACTTCAGAGGATTGTTCACGCGGGGATATCCTTAACATCCCATACATGTGGCATTGGCTGGATCCGAATCCGAGGCATGAAATTCGTATGGTGTCAACGGGCCAATTGTTAACGGAAATTGGCCCTCCGGCAGAATTTAAGAGATACAACTCGTATGCGGATATCGACCGCACACCTTTTCTCTATTTAAGCGATCTGGTGCAGGAAAATCCTAAATATTACAGCCCGTCGTGCGACACTTTCCCCACTTTCGGTTGGTGCAGCGAGCGCGAAATGGCTTTTAGCGCGTTAATGCGAACGCTCGGTTTTAATGCTAAAGTAAAAGCGCCCGGTATTCATAGCTGGACGGAGATAATCCTGCCGATGAAAACTGTACAGGGAAAAACAGTTTATTTTAAAACCAGAATCGATAATACATATGATGTTTTCGACCTTGAGCATGAGGTAGATAATGTATTTATAAGCGAATGGGAACATGATTTGGGAAATGGAACTCCCCGTTGGTACAACAGAATGGCATTTTCAGAAGGGCAGGCTCGTAGATTAAATGCCTGTGTGATACCGTTAAAAGCTGCTGAAAGAATAGAAACAAAACTGGTGAATTATATAAACGGGAGTATCACTGAAAAATAAAAAATCCCGGCAGTTGAGTAACCGGGATTTTTAATTGGCAGGTTTTTAGATAACTGTTATGGGGAAACAAATGAAAGTGGGAATATTGCAAGGGATTGCATAACCTGCGCATTACACACATTTGATTGGAAATGGGAATATAAGGTACCTGTTTTCCTTTTCCGGAAATTTAATTGAAAATAGCAAGCGGAGAAATTATTTCTTATTTTCATTTTAATACCTTTCAACTAATCAATTTCTTCTGAAAGCAAACCTAAGCTAAAAATGAAAATCGGAGATAAGGGATTTTCCTTAAAAAGATTAAGGGAAATTACGTATTTTGCAGACAATGTTAATGCGTTACTCATGGGAAACAAATATCGGGCAAGTAGTACATTATTCATCTTATGTCTGCCTTTTCTCGTTTTTACACAGAACAGTCAGCTAGACAGTTTGTATCGACAGCTTAAAACGGTGTCCTCTGCTGATAGTGTTGCTTTGGTTCTGATGGATTTATCGGATTTACTTAATTATGATTCAGCCGACAGGGCGGTGTATTATGCCAGGGAAGCTGTACGGCTTTCGGACGAATCGGGAAATGATACGTTGCAGGTAAATGCAATGAACCGGCTGGCAACACTTCTTATGAGTTACAATAATTACGATGAAGTTGTCCCAATCCTGAATGAAGCCCTCCGGATAAGCAGGCATACCCGGTACGAGTGGGGCGAAGCTGTTACGTATAATCATTTGGGATTGTATTATTACTATAAAAGTGTAGCCGACAGCGCCAGTTATTATTATATTAAATCGGCTGCAATGTATAAGCAACTGGACATGCCGAAAAAAATGGCCCAGGTGTATAATAATGTGGGGGCCGCTTTTTACAAACAGTCACGGTACGATTCGGCTTTGAAATATTTTCTTGCCTCCCTCGAGATAAAAGAGCAAATTCTGCCATCTGGAGGAAGGGTGGCAAACGACAAAGAGCTGACAGCCTCGCTGATTAATGTGGGAGCTTTTTATTACAAACTGGAAAATTATCCCGAAGCGATCAGGTATCTGGGCCGGGCTGCAAAACTAAGTGAAAAGACAGGCAACTATAATTTCTATACGATGGCACTCTCCAACCTGGCCAGTACGTTCAACACGATAGACAAATACGACAGCGCTGTTTATTATCACCGCAAAGTGGGACGGATGGCCGAAAAGATGAATAACACCAAGATGTATTCCCGGTTTTATACAGGCATGGCCAATGTGTATCAAAAAACAGGTGATTACGACAGTTCGGCCTACTATTTTACAAAATCACTCGATGTCCATAAAAAATTGGGGGATATCAACGGGCTGGCAATCGTGGAGATCGATCTGTCCGAACTCTATTTCAAAATGCAGCAATACGACAGTACCCTGTATTATGCCCAACAAGCCCTGGAAACAGCTAAAATGGCCGGTAGTCTTGAAATGGAAAAAAAGGCGTACAGCGCTCTGGCAAAAGTTTGCAGCGAGAAAAAGGATTATAAGCGGGCTTTCGAGTACCAGAAACAATACACAAAACTGAACGACAGCATCAATAAGATGAGCAGCGAGAACCTGATCGTGGAAATGCAAACCAAATACGAAACCGAAAAGAAAAACACGGAAATACAAAAACTGAAGATCGAGAACCTGCAGAGCGAGACCGAAAAAAAGCTTTTCCGGATTTTTAGCCTGTTTTTACTATTGATTGCTTTATTGCTGGTGGTTTATATCTGGCAACGCAGAAGGATGAACCGGTTGTTGAAAGAGAAAAACGAAGAACTGCAGAAACTAAACGACACGCAAAACAGGTTGATGAGCATCATCTCGCACGACCTGAAATCACCGCTATCGGCATTTTTCACTATAACAACCACACTGAAAAACAAATGGGATCAGCTTGATCGCGGGAAAATGGAAAACTACCTGTCGCGTATGCTCAACTCTTCCATTGCATTGAAACTGCAACTGGAGAACATGCTGAATTGGGCGATCGGTCAGAAACGTGGGATAACTGTTAGTAAAAAACAGATCAACCTGCAAATTATTTTGCTTAAAGTGTTGATGGTACTACAGGAATTTGCCAGCGAGAAACGGATCACCTTACGCAACGATATTCCGGAAGACTTTGAGTTATACACTGATGGAAAACTACTGGGGATCGTATTCAATAATTTGGTATCGAATGCGATAAAATTTTCGGACCCTGATAGCGAGGTAGTCATTTCAGCGAAGAAAGAAAATGGGAAATCTTATATCTTTGTGAAAGATTCCGGTGCCGGCATGAGCCGTGAGCAGGCAGAAAACTTATTTACGGAGGATAACATTGCTTCGAAACACGAAAACCGCGGTACCGGACTCGGATTAATTGTTGTCAGGGATATCATTCGCAGTATTGGGGGAAAGATCTCTGTGGAAAGCGAACCGGGAAAAGGCGCTATTTTTATTATTGAATTGGGAGAATGAAAACAAGCATATACATAACAGACGACCATAAGATCGTAGCCGACGGAGTAGCCTCTTTTCTGGACGGCCACGAGAAGTATGAATTGAAGGAATATTGCCGCTCGGGACAGGAACTGATGGAAAAACTAAAGCACGGGCAACCAGGTATTCTGTTGCTGGACATTAGTATGCCGGGTATTTCAGGGATCGATCTGGCAAAGATTATTTCAAAAGAATATCCGGACATCCGAATTATGATGCTAAGTTCAAGTACTGATGAAGAGTCGCTGGATGAAGCCGTGAAAGCAGGAGCTATGGGCTACCTTGCAAAAGATGTCGCTGAAGAAGAATTCCTGACAGCACTCGATAAGATTATGGACGGCGAAAGTTATTTCAGTACCAGTGTCAGTCAAACGGTATTCAATAATTTTACGAAACATGTGAAAAATGAGAGCAGTCATTCAACTGATTTACTTTCTGAAAGGGAAATAGAAGTCATCCGCCTGATCGCTGAAGGTCTGAGTCTGAAAGAAATTGGCGAACGATTGTTCATCAGTGCCCGCACGGTGGAATCTCACAAAAAGAACATCCTCGAAAAACTGGAGCTGCACTCCACCGTTGATTTAGTGAAATATGCCATACTGAATGGCATTGCCTCTCTTTAAACCTAATCGGTTTTTTTTCAATATTCTTATTCTCTGAACATAAAGCGAACTGCCAGGCACAATAAAAAAATGTTACTTATTATATTCACCTGATGTCCGTAGGTTTAAAAACGCCAGGCGACAATGGTGACGAAAAACATACTAAAATATAGAATAACTGCGCCTACTGAAATTGCTTTTGACAACGTGTTTACGGCATGTCGTTTTTTTATAATTAACAGCGAAAGAATCAAGCCTCCGAGGGATAGCAAAACTGCTATAATACCGATATAAGGTGATAAAAACAACAAAGAACTCTTATCAAGCAACCCGGGATTATCCATTAACATACCGGCAGTTGTCACTCCTGCCGGGTCTGAAAAAACAAAATCCCAGTAAGGTATCCGTGATGTGGTTTTAAGCAGGGCTTTTAACAGGTGCATGCTGGCCGTTACAGGTAAAACAGCTAATACAAGTTGCGTGAAAGCACTTTTCCACGATTCGCCGCTCACAGCTCTTTT
>QMPO01000010.1 GCA_003648625.1 Bacteroidota bacterium | reverse complement strand
CAGCAGGCTGGAGGAGACGTTTTTTGCCTTGAAGGAAAAAATAAAGAAAGCCGGAAAGGAAGGTTATGAACTTTTTCAGGAAGAGGGTGTGGAGCAGGCATGGGTTTACCAGGGAAGGAGTGGTATTTATGGTTATTTTTCAAAGATCGCTGCACTGAAACAAAGTAAGGATGTTTTGCCGAATTCGTATGTACGAACCACCATCGGGGAAGACAAATGGTACAGTGGAAAATGCCCTCCGGAGCAAAAGCCAGTTATCGACAGCATCAAAGACAAACTGGTGCAAAAATACGAAACCATACAAGCGATGGCGCACCGCTATCTGATGTATGGCCTGCTGCACCGCAAGATCTATGATGTTGCCCTGATCAAGGAGATCCGCCAGTTATTTGATGATTATGCCGCTGATAACCAGAAAGTGCATATCTCGGAGTTCAATAAAAAAATCAGTGAAACGATTTCCGGGCAGCCCGTGCCGTTTATTTACGAACGACTGGGACGTAAATACACACACTTCCTGATCGATGAGTTTCAGGATACATCCATCCTGCAATGGCAGAACTTTCTTCCCCTTATCGAAGAATCGCTGGCTTACGGGCGCTTCAATATGCTGGTTGGCGATGCCAAGCAGGCTATTTACCGTTTCCGCAACGGTGAAGTTGAACTGTTTGCCAATCTGCCCGAATTATATCCCAAAGCGGTAACTCCCGGAGAAAAAACAACCGAGCAGCTGCT
The DNA here is from genome assembly GCA_003648625.1 of Bacteroidota bacterium. Taxonomy (GTDB): domain Bacteria; phylum Bacteroidota; class Bacteroidia; order Bacteroidales; family F082; genus UBA4459. The sequence continues at coordinate 24,209 of QMPO01000010.1, read as the reverse complement.
GAAAAGCCAGTACAAGGAGGTTGTGCTTGAATCGAATTACCGTTCGGACAGGGAGATTGTCGCCTTTAACAACCGCTTTTTCGAAGCAGTCAAGCAGGGGATGAGCGAAAAAATCAAAAAGGTGTACGACCACCATACACAGCTGCTGCCGGAAAAGGAGGATAAGAGCGGAGGCTTTGTCAGAATTGACCTTCTGGAAGCCGAAGATGCAGCAAACTACCGCGAAAAAAGACTGCAGCAGATACTTGCCAATGTGCGTCAGCTTCAGGACAAAGCATACCGGAAGAAAGATATCTGTATACTGACAAACCAGAACAAATACGCTGTTGAAATCGCCTCATTTCTGATAGCCAACGGATATGCAATTGTTTCCAGTGAGTCGCTTCTACTCAAAAATGCTCCCGAAGTACGCATGATCATTGCATTCCTGAGGTTATTGCTACAGCAGGATGACCATGTGCAGCTGGCTGCGTTCATCCGGAATCTGCTGCTGGTATATCCGAAGCACGGGTCGTTCCATGATGTATATTCCCGCTCCCTGCCGTTAATGAAGAAGAGTGTGGAAGCCATGCTGAATGATCTTGGCTACGGCAACGTGAAAGAGAATGAGATGAATGGCATGTCGGCCTATGAGCTGACCGAATACGCGATGGAAAAGTTTTTCGGCTCCAGCAACAACAACGTCTTCGTACATTATTTTCTTGATTTTGTACTTGAAAACCAGCATAACGGCGATGGATCGCTTGATGCCTTCCTCAGCCACTGGGATAAAAAAAGTGACAAAGCATTTATCGCGATGCCTGAGGGAAAAGACGCTGTCCGTATAATGACCATTCACAAAGCAAAAGGTTTGAAATTTGAATCGGTCATTGTCGATTTTATTCCGCGCAACGATACAATTACCAAAAAAGAATACTGGACCGACCTGGACCTGCCGGAGCTGAAGGAGCTGAAAGCAGGGATGTACCCCGTTGTCAAAGAGCTGAACGACGTGGGCCTGGGGCATATCTATGATGAAGAAGCGGATAAAACCGAGCTGGATCTGCTGAACATGGTTTATGTGGCGTTCACGCGGCCCGTTAGCGCCCTGTTCATTGTCAGCCACAGAAAGGGAAAAAAACAGAATAAGTTTACAGCTTATATCGATGCTTTTTTGCGTTCGGAGAATGTTTCGCCAGATGCGGAGACTTGGGAGTTGGGGCAGCTGAGAATGCTGAAAACCAAAAAGGACGATGAAGAAGCGAATGCGGAAGAGCTGAAAGACATGCGTTCCTCTTCGTGGAAGGACCTGGTTACCATCGCCAGGGTGGATGATGTTACATGGGAACGGATGAGCGTAAAAAAAGCCCGGACCTATGGCAACTTAGTACATAAAATGCTCTCTGAGATAACGTATGCAGCTGATGTGGCTCCGGTGGTTGCCAGCTACGAAGTGTCAGGTTTGCTGGATGCTGCAGAAGCTGATAAGCTGAGGATAAAACTCGAAAAACTGGTGCAGCATAACGAGCTGAGGGCTTACTTCACTGAAGGAGTGCAGGTGCGAAATGAATCGGAACTTGTTAAAAAGGATGCAGCAGGCGCTACTTTTCAGCGCCCCGACAGGGTTGTGATTGCCGGAGATGAGCTGGTACTTCTGGATTACAAAACAGGAGCCAGGGAGGAGGAACACAAACGGCAAATCACTGGATATGCTGCTCTGTTTGATGCCTTGGGCTACAGGAATATAAAGAAATTGCTGGTGTACATCAACGATGACGTTGAGGTAGTGACCGTATAAAATCTTAATAAAACCTAAAAAAGAAAAAAAAACGAATAAAAACGGATAATTCTTTCGATCTTTATCCGTCTGAATTATTTGCTGCTGCATAAAGGCAGGTGCTTCTTGCTGAATAAAAAAGTAAGTCCCGAAAATTTTCGGAATCCCGGCTTGAGGACATGATAAAACGTCGTTGTATTTTGCACATAATTAATTCGAAATAGTTAACCAATGATCTACTAACAAAAAGACAATAAAATGAAAAAGTTTCTTACTGTTATTACAATTACCATGTTATGGGTAAGCCTGGCCATGGCACAGGAGGACGTTCGTCTCCTCCGTTTCCCCGCTGTTCATGGCAACCATGTGGTGTTTACCTATGCCGGCGACCTGTTTCAGGTTCCGCTGCAGGGAGGTGTGGCACGCAAGTTAACCAGTTACGAGGACGGATATGAGATGTTTGCCCGTTTCTCACCTGATGGCAAATACATTGCTTTTACCGGGCAATACGATGGAAACACCGAAATCTTTCTGATCCCTGCCGAAGGCGGTGTGCCGCAACGGCTAACATATACGGCAACCCTGGGAAGGGATGATGTGTCGGACCGGATGGGACCCAACAACATAGTGATGACCTGGCCAGATAATGGTAATATTGTGTACCGGTCGCGGAAACAGTCTTTTAACTCGTTCAAAGGACAGCTATTCCAGGTGTCGAAAGAAGGAGGACTGTCGGAAGAGCTTCCGCTCCCCACGGGAAGCTGGTGTTCTTATTCGCCGGATGGCAAAAAAATGGCCTTTAATCGCGTGTTCCGTGAGTTCAGAACATGGAAGTACTACAAAGGCGGTATGGCCGACGATGTGTGGATCTATGATTTCGAAACAAAGGAAACCGTCAACATCACCAACAACGACAACCAGAATATTTTCCCCATGTGGGCAGGAGATAAGATCTACTTTCTCTCTGACAGAGACCGTACGATGAATCTGTTTGTGTATGACCTGAAAACTAAGGAAACCGCAAAACTGACAAATTACACCGAATACGACATCAAATTCCCTTCGCTGGGTGATCATTCCATTATTTATGAGAATGGCGGCTTTTTGTATAATTATGAACTGGCTTCGGGCGAGATTTCCAAAGTACCCGTAACGATCAGCAATGACCTGATCACCGGAAGAAACGAATTAAAGGATGCCAGCAAGTTTATCAACTCGTGGGCCATCTCACCCGACGGAAAAAGGGTGGTATTCGGTGCCCGCGGCGATGTTTATACCGTTCCTGCCAAATCGGGTATCACCCGCAACCTGACTCAGTCATCGGGTGTGCACGACCGCAACGTGGAATGGTCGCCCGACGGTAAATATATATCTTATATTAGTGACCGGACCGGTGAGGATGAGATCTATATTCAGAATCAGAACGGGCTGGAAGATGCCATCCAACTGACGACAAATTCCGATACATATAAATATAATCCCATCTGGTCGCCGGATGGCAACTACCTGCTCTGGGGCGATAAGATGGCACGCCTGAACCTGATGGAAATTGCTACCAAAAAAGTAAAAGTCATTTACGAAGCCGATGCGTGGGAGATACGTGATTACTCATGGTCGCCTGACAGCCGCTGGATTGCTTTTACGGAGCCGTTCAACAATACGGTCAGTAAAATAAAGGTTTACAGCCTGCCCGATGGCAGCATCCACCAGGTAACCGATGACTGGTACAATGCCGGAAGCCCTGTTTTCGGCACCGAAGGAAAATACCTGTTCTTTACTTCTTCGCGTGATTTTAACCCGATCTATAGCTGGACCGAGTGGAATCATGCCTACCGCGACATGGACGGATTGTATTTCGTTACCCTTCAGAAAGATACGCCATCACCCTTCGAACCAGAAAACGACGAGGTGGCCGTAAAAAAGGAGGAACAACCGAAAGAAGATAAAAAAGAAGAGTCCGTAGAAGAGAATAAGGATATCTCTATCGATTTTGACGGAATAAGCGGAAGGGTTATTAAAATCCCCGGTAAACCGGGAAACTACTGGGGAATAAGCCCTGTAGAGAGCACGATTTATTACGTATATGGATCATCAAAAACCGATGGTCCGCAAATGAAGATGTATGACCTGAAAAAAAGGAAAGAAACCGACCTCGGAAAGGTCGGATCGTTCCTGATCTCCGAAAATAAAAAGAAAATGCTGGTGAGCGTGAACGGCAAAAGAGCTGTAATCGATCTGCCGAGGTCAAAAGTGAAACCTGAAAAATTCCTCGACCTGAGCGGCATGAATGTGATGGTTAACAGGGCAGAGGAGTGGAAGCAGATCTACAATGAATCATGGCGGCAGATGCGTGATTTCTTTTATGCACCGAATATGCACGGTCTCGACTGGCCGTCCATACGGGAAAAGTACGCAGTGCTGTTGCCTTATGTGAAAAACCGCAACGACCTGAATTATGTGATCGGCGAGATGATCGGCGAGATAAGCATAGGCCATGCATATGTGCTGGGCGGTGACAAACCCAAACCCAAACGGATAAAAACCGGGTTACTCGGTGCGCAGCTCAGCAGGGATGACGCAAGCGGCTATTTTCGTATTGATGAAATATTGCCCGGCGAAAACTGGACGAAACAAGTCAGATCGCCCCTTACTGAAGTAGGGGTGGACGTGAACGAAGGCGACTACATAATTGCCGTGAATGGAAAACCGCTGAACGATGTAGCCGACATCTACCAGTTGCTGGTGGGTACGGCCGGTAAGCAGGTGATGCTGACGGTGAACGGTACCGCTTCGGCGGAAGGAGCGCGGGATGTTATTGTCGTTCCTACAGCCGATGAGTCGAAACTCTATTATTTTAAATGGGTGAGAGGAAATGTAGAAAAGGTTAACAAAGCCACCGATGGCCAGGTGGGCTACATCCACATCCCTGACATGGGGCCTGGCGGACTGAATGAGTTTGTCAAATACTTCTATCCGCAGCTGAACAAAAAAGCGCTGATTATCGATGACCGTGGCAACGGTGGTGGCAATGTTTCGCCCATGATCATCGAGCGACTGAACCGCCAGCTGGCGCTTTACGGTATGTCGCGTAACAACGGTGTTTCCACCAAGCCTAACCAGATGATGCTGGGACCTAAGGTGCTGCTGATGGACAACTATTCGGCTTCCGACGGCGACCTGTTCCCTTACCAGTTTAAAAAGCTGAAGATTGGTGCCATCATCGGTATCCGCTCGTGGGGCGGGGTGGTAGGCATCCGTGGTTCGCTGCCCTTTGTTGACGGTGGCGACTTGCGCCGGCCCGAGTTTGCTCCTTTCGATGAGAATGGTAAATGGGTAATCGAAGGCCACGGCGTTGATCCTGACATTGTAGTGGACAACGACCCCGCCAAAGAGTATGCAGGAGAAGACCAGCAACTCGACAAAGCCATCGAGGTGATCATGGAACAATTGAAAAACGCCAAACCACCCATGGAAGTACCGAAAGAATTTCCGGATAAGTCGAAATAAGAATTGAACGGAAGTACATAAATAAACACGGCGTAGTTGCCTGACTACGCCGTTGTAGAATATTAAATTCAAATATCTTTGTAAAAAACTGAAAATTATGGATTGGGAAAGCGATCATGGTTTTAGCACAATTAAACTGGAACTGAAAGACGATTATGAGGGTAAGGCAGAGGCCACCCTGATATACAGGAAGACAAAAAGACCTTCGTCGAAAGCCATCCTTTATGTGCACGGTTTCGTTGATTATTTCTACCAGCTGGAGCTGGCTGACTGGGCCAACAACAACGGTTATAACTTTTATGCCGTCGACCTGCGTAAATACGGTCGCTCAATGTTGCCGCACCAGAAGCCAAACCACCTGCGGAACATCGAAGAATATTACGAAGAGCTGGATATGGCCATGGAGGTTATCCGGAAAAAGGACAGGAATAATTTCCTGGCATTGATGGGCCACTCCACCGGAGGACTGATCACAGCCTTGTATGCCCACGACAGGGCTGCCGAAAAAAGTGTAGACGCACTGATCCTGAACAGCCCGTTCTTCGAATTCAATGCACCCGCAATCCTGTTAAAAACAGCCATTCCCCTGTTTGCTTCCATGGGCAAGTCGTTTCCGGAGATGAATTCCCCTTTAACATTGGACGAGGGCTATCCGAAAAGCCTGCTTAAGGATTATTACGGCGAGTGGGATTTCGATGAAAAGATGAAACCGGTCAAAGGATTTAAGATACATTTTGGCTGGATCAGGGCTATTTATAAGGCCCAGCGCAGGCTGCAGAAGGGGTTGGATATTTCCTGTCCGGTGCTGCTGCTGCATTCGTCGGCCAGCATAAAACCCGGAAAATACAACGATGGCATGCAAACCGCCGATGCGGTGCTGAATGTGGAACATATGAAAAAATACGGGCCTGGTCTGGGATCTCGTGTAGAGTTAGTGGAAATACGCGAAGGGAAACACGACCTGGTGCTTTCTAATGAGAAAGCCAGAAAGTTTGCTTACTATAAGATGAAGACTTTTCTGGATAAGATAAGCGCAGGAACAAGAAAAAAGCCGCATAAACCGCGGCCGTGATTCATTTCCTCAGCGTAACAGTCCTGAAAAACTATTCTGCAAAGGTTCGCATAGTATATTTTTCTCTGCGTAATTCTGTGTAACAGCAAAAAGAAAAAACCGATATGTGGCTATGCTTCGGCCGTAGGTGCACCAAATGAGAAGGGAGGAATGCCTCCGTCTTTGGTTTCCTTGATCGGTCCGTGTTGTGCTTCAAACTTCCGGATGTTGTCGCTCAGCGCTTTATAGAGGCGTTTGGCATGTTCCGGTGTCAGAATGATCCGCGACTTTACTTTTGCCTTGGGTGTGCCCGGCATAAGCTTTACAAAATCGATGATGAACTCGGCATGTGAGTGGGTAATGATGGCCAGGTTTGAGTAGGTACCTTCGGCAACTTCTTCACTCAGTTCGATGTTTATCTTATTCTTATTCTTATTTTCTTCCATGATCTTATTTCTTAAATGAGCTAAAAAAAAGCGCTACAGAAGCAGCGCTTTTATAAATTAATTTTCTTTACTTACTATTTCGTCCGTTTCTGCCTCAGGAATTATCTCCTCCGTATCGATACCCATCACGGCTTCATACTCTTCTTTCGAGCCGACGATGATGTCTTCATATTCCCTAAGTCCTGTTCCGGCAGGGATCTTATGCCCTACGATCACATTCTCTTTCAGTCCGAGCAAGCCATCTGACTTCGCCTGGATAGCAGCCTGGGTGAGCACTTTCGTTGTCTCCTGGAATGATGCCGCCGATATCCAGCTGTTGGTCTGCAACGAGGCTTTGGTAATACCCTGCAGCACCTGGCGTGCCGTTGCCGGCTGCGCATCTCTGGCTTCCACTAGTTTCTTGTCTCTCCGTTTCAGGGTAGAGTTTTCTTCGCGCAGTTTCCGTGCACTGACGATCTGTCCCTGTGTATAGGTGTCTGAATCACCCGGGTCAATCACGATCTTTTTACCAAAGATCTCATCGTTAACCTCCTGGAAAATAATTTTGTTAACAAGTTCTCCTTCGAGGAAACGTGTGTCGCCCGAATCGGCAACCTGTACTTTACGCATCATTTGGCGGACGATCACTTCAAAGTGTTTGTCGTTGATCTTCACGCCCTGCAGACGGTACACTTCCTGGATCTCGTTCACAATATACTCCTGAACTTTCATAGGTCCTTTAATGGCCAGAATGTCCGAAGGTGTCATCAGCCCGTCGGAAAGCGATGCTCCCGATTTAACGAAGTCGTTCTCCTGCGCCAGGATCTGTTTTGACGTAGAAATAAGATACTTTTTCTCCTCACCCGTTTTTGACGTAATGATGATCTCACGGTTACCCCGTTTCAGTTTCTTGCCAAACGACACAACACCGTCAATTTCGGATACTACCGATGGGTCGGACGGGTTCCGTGCTTCAAACAATTCAGTAACCCTGGGTAAACCACCCGTGATATCGCCTGATTTTCCAAAAGCACGTGGAATTTTCACAAGCACGTTACCGGCTTTGATGCTGGCACCTTCTTCAACAAGGATGTGTGATCCGACAGGAAGGTCATAGCTTCTGATAACTTCACCGTCTTTGGAAAGGATCTTAATGATCGGGTTCTTGGTTTTTAACCTCGAATCGATTATTACCTTCTCAAAATATCCTGTCTGTTCATCCGATTCAACACGGTATGTCTGGTTCTCAACAATGTTTTCAAACGACACGCTACCGGCAACCTCCGAGAGGATCACAGCATTGTACTGGTCCCAGTCGGCAATAAGGTCGCCTTTTTTGATTTTTTTGCCGTTCTTAACATAAAGGTTGGCGGCATAGGGGATGTTAGCCGAAGCCAGAACAACGCCTGTCTTATCGTCAATGATCTTCATCTCGGCAGAACGCCCTACAACGATATCGTATTTCTTGCCTTCGTTGTCTTTATAGTTTACAACGCGGAGTTCTTCAATGTCGATGGTGCCATCGTATTTTGCTTCGATTTTCGAAACTGTGGCAATATTTGATGCGGTACCACCCTGGTGGAATGTCCTCAGTGTCAGCTGCGTTCCCGGTTCTCCAATAGATTGGGCTGCAATAACTCCTACAGCTTCGCCCTTCTGCACCATTCTTCCCGATGCCAGGTTACGTCCGTAACATTTGGCACATACACCCCGTTTCGATTCACAAGTAAGTACTGAGCGTATTTCAACAGACTCTATAGGCGACTCCTCGATCTGTGAAGCCGTTGTTTCGTTAATTTCTTCACCGGCGCCAATGATCATCTCATTAGTCAGCGGGTGATAAATATCGTGTAAGGTAACACGTCCGAGGATCCTGTCGTAGAGTGTTTCCACAACATCTTCACCTTTTTTCAGGGCGGTGATGGTCAGGCCTCTGAGTGTTCCGCAGTCTTCAATATTGATGACCACATCCTGGGCTACGTCCACAAGTCTCCTTGTCAGGTAACCGGCATCGGCAGTTTTCAGCGCCGTATCCGCCAGACCTTTACGGGCACCGTGGGTAGAGATAAAGTACTCAAGAACGGTCAGCCCTTCTTTAAAGTTGGAAAGGATCGGGTTCTCGATGATTTCACCACCGGTGGCTCCCGATTTCTGTGGTTTCGCCATAAGGCCCCTCATACCTGATAACTGGCGGATCTGCTCTTTGGATCCACGCGCACCCGAGTCGAGCATCATATAAACAGGGTTAAATCCCTGGTCGTTTTTCGATAACTCCTGCATCAGGGTGTTGGTAAGGTGCGAGTTGGTATGTGTCCAGATGTCAATGATCTGGTTGTAGCGCTCGTTGTTGGTAATGAATCCCATGTTGTAATTGTTCAGTACCTCATCTACTTCCGTGTTCGCCTCTTCAATCAGCTGAGGCTTTATTTCGGGGATAATGACATTTCCGAGGTTAAACGACAGGCCTCCTTTGAACGCCATGTGAAAACCAAGATTTTTAATATCATCTAGGAATTGTGATGTAACCGCCGTACCGGTCTCTTTCAGAACCTCACCAATAATATCGCGTAATGCTTTTTTGGTAAGCAGCTGGTTGATGAATCCGTATTTGCGTGGAACAAATTCATTGAAGATCACACGTCCTACAGTGGTCTCAATCATTTTGTTCACAATCTGTCCTTCTTCCTTAACATCAACTTTAACGTTGATGATGGCGTGCAGGTTGATCCGCTTTTCGTTGTATGCAATAATCACTTCTTCGGAGGAATAGAAATGCATTCCTTCTCCAGGTACGGGGTGATCTTTGGTGCTTTTTCTGGCTTTTGTAATGTAATACAAACCCAGAACCATGTCCTGCGAAGGTACTGTAATAGGTGCTCCGTTGGCAGGGTTCAGGATGTTGTGTGATGCCAGCATCAGTATTTGTGCTTCCAGAATGGCTGCATTGCCCAGAGGTACGTGTACCGCCATCTGGTCACCGTCGAAGTCGGCATTAAACGCAGTACAAACCAGTGGGTGCAACTGAATGGCTTTACCTTCGACGAGTTTCGGCTGGAATGCCTGGATACCCAGACGGTGCAGGGTAGGGGCACGGTTCAGCAGAACAGGGTGCCCTTTTAAGATATTTTCAAGGATATCCCAGACAACCGAATCTTTCCTTTCGACGATCTTCTTGGCCGATTTAACCGTTTTTACGATGCCACGTTCCAGCAGTTTACGGATGATGAATGGCTTAAACAATTCGGCGGCCATGTCTTTCGGCAAACCACATTCGTTCAGCTGCAATTCGGGTCCTACAACAATAACGGAACGTCCTGAATAGTCAACACGTTTTCCGAGCAGGTTCTGACGGAACCTTCCCTGTTTTCCTTTCAGGCTGTCGCTCAATGATTTTAATGGTCTGTTCGAATCGGTTTTAACGGCACTCGATTTTCTTGAGTTGTCGAACAGCGAATCTACCGCTTCCTGGAGCATACGTTTTTCGTTACGCATGATCACATCAGGAGCTTTAATTTCGATAAGTCGTTTCAGACGGTTGTTTCTGATGATCACCCTGCGGTAAAGATCGTTCAGGTCGGATGTGGCAAAACGGCCGCCATCCAGCGGAACAAGAGGTCTCAACTCAGGAGGAATAACAGGAATGATCTTCACGACCATCCATTCGGGACGGTTATCCGTTCTTTTCCTGGCATCACGGAAAGCTTCAAAAACCTGCAAACGTTTCAGCGCATCAGCTTTACGTTGCTGCGAAGTTTCGGTATTGGCTTTATGGCGTAACTCGTAGGATATTCTGTCCAGATCGAGGCGTGCAAGCAGGTCGCGGACCGCTTCGGCACCCATTTTAGCAATGAACTTATCCGGATCGTCGTCATCCAGGTACTGGTTCTCAGGCGGAAGTGTTTCCAGAATATCGAAATATTCTTCTTCCGTCAGAAAATCCATATAATTGATACCGTCTTTTTCTTTGATACCCGGATTGATCACTACATACCTTTCGTAGTAAATGATCATTTCCAGTTTTTTGGTCTGTAGCCCGAGCATAGCACCTACCTTATTGGGCAGGGAGCGGAAATACCAGATATGTACTACCGGTACCACCAACTCAATGTGTCCCATACGTTCGCGGCGAACCTTTTTCTCCGTTACCTCAACACCACAACGGTCACATACAATTCCTTTATAACGGATCCTTTTGTATTTACCGCAATGACATTCGTAATCTTTTACCGGCCCGAAGATCCGCTCACAGAACAATCCGTCTCTTTCCGGCTTGTAAGTACGGTAGTTAATGGTTTCAGGTTTTAGCACTTCGCCGTGCGACCGGTCGAGAATCGACTCGGGGGAGGCGAGGCTAATGGTTATTTTGTTGAATGAACTTGGTATTTTGCTGTCTTTTCTGAAAGCCATATAAATAATGTTATAGTATTATCAATTAATCGTAAGTATTAGTCAAAACTGAGTTCCAGGCCTAGGCCTCTCAATTCATGTACAAGTACATTGAATGACTCGGGAACGTTAGGCGTTGGCATAACCTCGCCTTTAACAATAGTTTCGTACGCCTTAGCTCTTCCGGTTACATCATCCGATTTAACGGTCAATATTTCCTGAAGGATGTTGGCAGCGCCAAATGCTTCCAGTGCCCAGACTTCCATCTCTCCAAAACGCTGGCCACCAAACTGTGCTTTACCACCGAGCGGCTGCTGCGTAATGAGTGAGTAAGGTCCTATTGAGCGGGCATGCATCTTATCGTCTACCATGTGATGCAACTTCAGCATATAAATGTAGCCAACAGTAGCCGGCTGATCGAAGCGCTCTCCTGTGCCTCCGTCGTACAGATAGGTGCTACCGTTTTCAGGCAATTCGGCCTTCTGCATGTAGTCGTTGATCTGTTCCACCGTTGCTCCGTCAAAAATTGGCGTGGCAAACGTGAGACCCAGTTTCTTACCGGCCCATCCCAGTACAGTTTCATAGATCTGTCCTAGATTCATTCGCGAAGGTACACCCAGAGGGTTCAGTACAATGTCGACAGGAGTCCCGTCTTCGAGGAACGGCATGTCTTCTTCACGAACGATTTTGGCAACAATACCTTTGTTACCATGACGCCCGGCCATTTTATCACCTACTTTCAGCTTACGCTTCTTGGCAATATATACTTTGGCCATCTGAACGATCCCGCTGGGCAGCTCGTCACCTACCGAAGCTACAAATTGCTTCCGGTTGAAAACGCCAAGCAGTTCTTTGTATTTTATGTTGTAGTTATTGATAAGTGTTTTGATCAGCTCGTTCTTTTCCTTATCTGTAGTCCACTTATCGGGATTGATGGTCGTATAATCAAGTGTGTTGAGGATCTTTTGCGTGAACTTCGTCTTTTTAGGTACCACGCGTTCTCCGTAATTGTTGTAAACGCCCTGTGAAGTCCTGTTGCTTACAAGAACAGTCAGTTTCTCAATAAGCTGGGATTTATGGTCTTCGAAATATTTATTGTATTCGGTTTCAAGTTCACCAAGAATATCTTTCTCCTTTACCTTCGAACGTTTGTCTTTGATCGCTCTTGAGAACAGGTTATTTTCGATAACGACACCTTTCATCGATGGAGGTGCTTTTAGAGAGGCATTTTTAACATCACCGGCTTTGTCGCCGAAGATAGCCCGCAGCAGTTTCTCTTCCGGTGTAGGATCGCTCTCTCCTTTTGGTGTGATCTTCCCGATCAGGATATCACCTTCGTTAACTTCGGCGCCAATTCTTATAAGACCGTTCTCATCCAGGTCTTTAGTAGCTTCGGCACTTACGTTCGGAATATCGTTTGTCAGCTCTTCCACACCTCTTTTTGTGTCACGGACTTCCAGAGTGAATTCTTCAATGTGTACGGAAGTAAAGACGTCTTCCTTCACAATTTTCTCAGAAATAACAATGGCATCCTCGAAGTTATAACCTTTCCACGGCATGAAAGCCACCATCAGGTTTCTGCCAAGTGCCAGTTCTCCTTTTTTGGTTCCGTAACCTTCGCAAAGTACCTGTCCTTTGACGACCTTGTCGCCTTTTCTTACAATAGGACGCAGGTTGATGGAGGTGTTCTGGTTGGTCCTTTTAAATTTAGTCAGAAAATAATCTTTCACATCATCTTCAAAACTTACCAGGGTTTCCAGCTCTGACCTCTTATATCGTACCGTAATCTTGTTGGCATCCACATACTCGACAACGCCCTCGCCTTCGGCGGTTATCAGCACGCGTGAGTCGATAGCAACATTCGATTCAATACCGGTACCCACAAGTGGAGCTTCGGCATTCAGCAGTGGCACTGCCTGGCGCATCATATTCGATCCCATAAGCGCACGGTTGGCATCATCGTGCTCAAGGAACGGAATTAACGAAGCGGCTATAGACGCGATCTGGTTAGGTGCAATGTCGATCAGGGCCACCTCTTCACGCGGTGTGATCGGGTAGTCGGCCTGATAACGCACCTTAACTTTATCATTCACAAAACGGCCGTCATCGTCAACAATTGTATTTGCCTGGGCGATGATCTTATCTTCTTCCTCTTCGGCACTCAGGAATATCGGGTCGGATTTGTAATCGATCTTACCTACTTCAACTTTCCGGTAGGGCGTTTCGATAAATCCGAGTTTGTCAATTTTTGCGTACACACAAAGTGACGAGATCAGACCGATATTTGGTCCTTCAGGCGTTTCAATGGTACATAATCTTCCGTAGTGGGTATAGTGTACGTCACGTACTTCGAAACCGGCTCTTTCACGCGAAAGACCTCCCGGTCCCAGGGCTGAAATACGCCGTTTGTGTGTTAGCTCCGACAGCGGGTTGGTTTGATCCATGAACTGCGAAAGCTGGTTCGTTCCGAAGAATGAGTTAATGACTGATGACAATGTTTTAGCATTGATCAGATCCATCGGTGTAAATACCTCGTTGTCCCTTACGTTCATACGTTCACGGATGGTACGTGCCATACGTGCCAGACCTACACCAAACTGATTGTACAATTGCTCGCCGACAGTACGTACCCTTCTGTTACTCAGGTGGTCGATGTCGTCAACAATTGTTTTGTTGTTCACAAGTTTGATCAGGTGCTGAATGATCAGGATGATATCTTCTTTTGTAAGTACCCGTACGTCGGAAGAAGTATCGAGATTTAATTTTTTGTTGATCCGGTACCTGCCCACTTCGCCGAGGTCATATCTTTTGTCAGAGAAAAATAACTTCTCAAAGATACCACGCGCAGTTTCTTCATCAGGAGGAAGAGCGTTCCTCAATTGGAAATAAATATACTCAACCGCCTCTTTTTCGGAGTTGGTCGTATCTTTTTGCAGCGTGTTGAAGATAATGGAATAATCAGTCAGGTTTGGATCATCTTTATGCAGCAATACTGTTTTAACACCTGCTTCGATGATCGGTTCAATGTGCTCTTTTTCCAGGATAGTTTCCCGCTCAATAATCACATCGTTACGTTCAATGGTTACTACCTCACCGGTATCTTCATCCACAAAATCTTCAAACCACGAATGTACAACCCTGGCAGCAAGTTTGCGGCCCAGGATTCGTTTTAACCCGGCTTTACTTACTTTAACTTCTTCGGCCAGGTTAAATATTTCTAAAATATCTTTATCGGTTTCATACCCGATGGCACGTAACAGTGTTGTTACCGGCATTTTCTTTTTCCGGTCGATGTAGGCATACATCACGTTGTTGATATCGGTGGAGAACTCCATCCATGATCCTTTGAAAGGGATGATCCTTGCCGAATACAAGCGTGTTCCGTTAGCGTGCCGGTGTTGTCCGAAAAATACGCCCGGAGATCTGTGCAACTGTGATACAACAACACGTTCGGCTCCGTTAACAACAAATGTACCTTTGGGTGTCATGTAAGGAATCATACCCAGGTACACATCCTGAACGATTGTTTCAAAATCTTCGTGTTCAGGATCAGTACAGTAAAGCTTTAATTTAGCTTTTAACGGAACGCTGTATGTAAGACCACGTTCAATAGTTTCTTCAATGGAATAACGGGGTGGATCAATGTAATAATCCAGGAATTCGAGCACAAAATTGTTTCTCGCATCTGTAATCGGGAAGTTTTCAGCGAAAACCCTGAAAAGTCCTTCATTTTTTCTGTTCTCGGGATTTGTTTCGAGTTGAAAGAAATCCTTGAATGATTTAAGTTGAATATCCAAAAAATCAGGATAAGGCAACTGATTTTTTATTGATGCGAAATTGATTCTTTCGGTTTTGATTTCAGCCAAAGCTATTAGTTTTAAAGTTTAATAAAGACTGGATTTATCCAGAAAAATTGAAAGAATAAAATGTATAAGAACATATAGGTGCAACCTCTACTCCAAATATTCAGAGGAATAGAGGTTGCACCCTGGGTTGAAGGTGTATTACTTAACTTCTACTTCAGCGCCAGCTTCCGTAAGCTGTGCTACTAAAGCATCGGCTTCGTCTTTCGACACGCCTTCTTTAATAGCTTTTGGGGCAGAATCAACTAATTCTTTAGCTTCTTTAAGTCCTAAGCTGGTTAATTCTTTAACCAGTTTCACAACGGCCAATTTTGATTGTCCTGCGGCTGTAAGAACTACATCAAATGATGTTTGTTCTTCTTCAGCAGCATCGCCACCACCGGCACCGGGAGCAGCAACTGCAACTGCAGCAGCAGCGGGCTCAATACCGTATTCTTCTTTCAAAATGTCAGCCAGTTCGTTGACTTCTTTTACAGTTAAATTAACTAATTGTTCTGCAAATGCTTTTAAATCTGCCATTTTAGTATTATTTTTTATTGTTTGTAATTATTCTAATTCTTGTTTCACTAAATCGTACCCCTTAAGCGGATTTTTCCGAAAGGGTTTCGAGAATTCCAGAGAGTTTGGATCCACCTGACTGAAGTGCCGAAACAACGTTCTTAACAGGCGATTGCAGTAAAGCAATAATATCACCGACAAGTTCGTCTTTCGATTTGATGGCCACCAGAAAATCAAGTTGCTCATCACCTAAATAGGTCATTTCTTCAATATAGGCACCTTTTAAAATAGGCCTTTCAGATTTTTTTCTAAACTCTTTGATCATTTTTGCCGGGGCATTACCTGCTTCGGCAAACATGATGGAAGTATTACCTTTTAACGTACTGTATAGCTCTTCGAGATCCTTTTCAACATTTTCCATGGCTTGCTTCAGAAGGGTGTTTTTAACCACCCGCATTTTAATGCCGTATTTGAAACAAAGCCTTCTTAAGTTGCTGGTATCTTCGGCGTTTAGCTCGGAGATGTCAGCGAGATAGAAATTGCTGTTGTCGGTTAACTGCTGTGTTAAATCCTCGATGAGTATCTTTTTATCTTCTCTTCTCATAACAATTGAATACTTTTAACATTAAGCAGTAATCGATTTTTGATCAACCTGAACTCCAGGGCTCATTGTGCTGGAAAGAGTGATGCTCTTTACATACGTGCCTTTGGCAGACGACGGTTTTAACTTGATAATCGTGTTGATCAACTCAGCTGCATTTTCGATAATTTTTTGTTTATCGAAACTGAGTTTGGCAACAGCCGAATGGATGATGCCGTATTTATCAACCTTAAAATCAATTTTACCGGCTTTCGCAGCCTCGACAGCTTTACCAACATCCATGGTCACCGTACCTGTTTTCGGGTTAGGCATCAAGCCTCTTGGTCCCAAAATACGTCCCAACGCGCCCACTTTAGGCATTACGTTGGGGGTGGTGATCACGACATCTACATCGGTCCAACCTTTTTTGATCTTTTCAACGAAATCGTCTAATCCGACATAATCTGCTCCTGCAGCTTTCGCTTCTTCCTCTTTGTCTGGCGAACATAAAACGAGTACCCTGACTTCTTTACCTGTACCATGTGGCAAGGTAACGGAGCCTCTAACCATTTGGTTAGCTTTTCTCGGGTCAACACCCAGTCTTACTGCCAAGTCAACAGAGGCATCGAAATTCGCATAGGAAATATCCTTTACTAATTCAACAGCTTCTGTTAAGGAGTAAAGCTTGTTTTTGTCGAATTTGGCTACAGCTTCTTTGTGTTTTTTTGTCAATTTTGCCATATTCTTCTCCTAAGTTAACAGATTTCGTTCTTAATTGATTTCTGCGGGAAATTTTCCTTTAACCCTTACACCCATACTTCTGGCGGTTCCGGCAACCATTCTCATGGCCGATTCAACGGTGAAAGCATTTAAGTCTTTCATTTTTGCTTCGGCAATTTGTTTTACCTGATCCCAGGTAATGGTTGCAACTTTAACCCTGTTTGGTTCCGGAGAACCGGACTTCAGTTTTGCCATTTCTTTAATCTGAACAGCAACCGGTGGCGACTTGATGATGAACTCGAAGGACTTATCTTTGAAAACAGTAATGATTACAGGAATGACCTTACCGGCCTGGTCCTGCGTACGCGCATTGAACTGTTTACAGAATTCCATGATGTTCACACCTTTAGCACCTAATGCCGGCCCTACGGGTGGTGAAGGATTAGCAGCTCCTCCCCGAATCTGTAATTTTATTAATCCACTTACTTCTTTTGCCATTTTAAACTTAATGTTTAAAATTATGTTTAACTATTCTTTTTCAACCTGCATGAAATTGAGTTCCAGCGGGGTTTTTCTTCCAAAGATTTTTACCATCACCTTGAGTTTTTTCTTCTCTTCGTTAATCTCCTCAATAATTCCGCTGAAGCTGTTAAACGGCCCGTCGATAACGGTTACCGTTTCTCCAACAATAAAAGGAACATTAACTTCTTCGCCTTGTTCGGCCAGTTCGTCAACTTTTCCAAGTATCCGTTTAACTTCCGACTCTCTCATTGGTTCAGGCTGCCCTTTGGTACCCAGAAATCCCATAACATTAGGAATGTTCTTAATGATGTGGGGTATCTCTCCTGTCAGTTCAGCTTCAATCAATACATAACCCGGGAAATAATTCCGCACTTTGCTGATTTTTTTCCCTTTGCGAATCTGGTAAACTTTCTCGGTAGGGATAAGTATCTGCAAAATATATTCCTGTAAATTCAGGCGTTTTATTTCGCTTTCAAGATATTCCTTAACCTTTTTCTCTTTACCACTTATCGCACGGACTACGTACCATTTTTTAGCTGAATCTTCGCTCATCTTCGTTACGGCAGATTGTGAATAATAGTTAAAACGATTTATTTATATAAATTGATTCAGAACAATGCGTTCCGGAACGGTTAAAACAATGTGTAAAACCGTTCGAGAATTGTTTGAAATGAGATATCCATCAGATAAACCACTATCGCGATTATGAGGGAAGCAACGGATACCACAATTGCACTATTCTGCAGCTCACTCCAAGTTGGCCAGGATACTTTATGCATCCATTCATCGTAACTTTCTTTAAAATAATTTAGAATACTGAATTTTGCCATTTTAGATCTTTATTTGCACGGGTGGTAGGAATCGAACCCACAACCAATGGTTTTGGAGACCACTACTCTACCAATTGAGCTACACCCGTATTATTTTAGATGCCAAAGGTATTCCGGAATTATCCGGAATACCTTAGTGATCTATAATTTTATTTCTCTTAGTCTAAAATCTCTGTCACCTGACCGGCACCAACGGTACGTCCGCCTTCACGAATTGCAAAACGCAATCCTTTGTTCATGGCGATCTCTGCGATCAGTTGTACTTCGATTGTCAGGTTGTCGCCTGGCATTACCATCTCAACTCCGTCCGGAAGCATAATCTCACCTGTAACGTCAGTAGTTCTGAAATAGAACTGAGGACGATACTTGTTGTGAAATGGTGTGTGACGTCCACCTTCTTCTTTTTTAAGAATATAAACCTCTGCATTGAAATGCTTATGAGGAGTTACACTACCGGGGGCAGCTATAACCATACCTCTTGAGATCTCGTTTTTGTCGACACCTCTTAAAAGCAATCCTGCATTGTCACCAGCCATACCTTCATCGAGGATCTTACGGAACATCTCAACACCAGTAACAACTGATTTCAGTTTTTCAGCACCCATGCCGATAATGTCAACCGGGTCGCCGGTGTGGATAATACCCGTTTCAATTCTTCCGGTGGCAACTGTTCCGCGCCCGGTAATTGAGAAAACGTCCTCAACAGGCATCAGGAATGGTTTGTCTTCTTCACGTGTTGGTAACGGAATCCATGTATCACAGGCATCCATAAGTTCATGGATTTTTTCTACCCATTTGGCTTCTCCGTTAAGAGCACCAAGAGCAGAACCCTGGATAATAGGTGTGTTGTCACCATCAAACTTGTAAAAGTTCAGCAGATCGCGGATTTCCATGTCAACAAGTTCCAGCAGCTCTTCATCATCTACCATGTCCACTTTGTTCATGAATACAACAATCTTTGGTACACCAACCTGACGTGCAAGTAAGATGTGCTCACGGGTTTGAGGCATCGGACCATCAGTAGCAGCAACTACTAAAATAGCGCCGTCCATCTGTGCAGCACCTGTTACCATGTTCTTCACATAGTCAGCGTGACCCGGACAGTCAACGTGTGCGTAGTGACGGTTATCAGTTTGATACTCAACGTGAGCAGTATTAATAGTAATACCTCTCTCTTTTTCTTCAGGAGCGTTGTCGATGGAATCAAATGATGCAAACTCTGCCAAACCTTTATCTTGCAATGTAAGTGTGATGGCAGCAGTTAACGTAGTTTTACCATGGTCAACGTGTCCAATAGTTCCAATATTTACGTGTGGTTTGGAACGTTCGAATTTTTCTTTAGCCATAAAAACGTGTTATTAAATTAAGTTATTCAATCAATTTTTTTATTTCGAGCCGAGGACGAGAATTGAACTCGTGACCCCTTCCTTACCAAGGAAGTGCTCTACCCCTGAGCTACCCCGGCAAACGGAGCGGGAGACGGGACTCGAACCCGCCACCTACAGCTTGGAAGGCTGTCGCTCTACCGGATGAGCTACTCCCGCAAACACAAGTGTGGGTTTAGTTAAACATAAGTGTTACGTTTATCTAAACTCACACTCAAGCTCACACTCGTGTGGGGAGAGGAGGATTCGAACCTCCGAAGGCTGAGCCAACAGATTTACAGTCTGCCCCGTTTGACCGCTTCGGTATCTCCCCGAATTTCATTATTAATAAGAACTGAGCCAACAGAGGGACTCGAACCCCCGACCGGCTGATTACAAATCAGCTGCTCTACCAGCTGAGCTATGTTGGCGAACAACCGCTTCTTTTATCTGTATTTAACAGGTAAATGTCTAAGTAACAATACTTTCAGAACGCCTGTCTGCATAAAAAAAGCAGACCTCTCCTCAAAAAGGTCTGCAAAAATATATACTTTAGTTAATATAACCAAAAAAAATGCCAAAAAACTCTAAATTATTTACGCTTTCTGTCTTTGTATTTCTCTAATTGTTTTCTTAATGCGTTTACCGCTGTATCTGTGGCTTCTTCAAATGTTTTACTTTGTTTTTTAGCGTACAGGTCGTACCCTTTTATTAAAAGACGAATCTCGGCAACCTTATTATCCCTTGATTCCGTATTCTCAACTTTAAGAGTTACCTCAGAGCCAATAACTCCTTCATACATTCCTGAAAGCTTGCTCACTTTTCTTTCAATGAATCCTTCAAGCTTTTTGTCGGCTTTAAAATGAACCGAATTAATGTTAACTTCCATGCTTACCTCCTTCTTTTAATTAGTATTTGCCCTTGGGTGGGCTTTGTTATATATTTTCTTTAATTGCTCTATTGTTGTATGCGTGTATATCTGGGTGGCCGACAGGTTGCTGTGCCCCAGCAACTCTTTGATGCTGTTCAGGTCAGCCCCGTTATTTAACATATGGGTGGCAAATGTATGCCTTAAAACATGCGGGCTTTTTTTACTGCTGGTGTAACCGGAAAGTTCATTGTGAACAGTTCGGTAGATCAATTTCGGATATGCTTTTTTACCTTTGTTGGTAACGATGAGCCACTCAGTATTGTTCGTATGATCGAGTGTTTTTTCTTTCAACATGATATAGGCACGTATATCTTCAACCATTTTATTTGATAACGGAATGATGCGCTCTTTATTACGCTTGCCCAGTACTTTTAACATTTTATTAGCAAAATCAACAGAGTTGTTTTTGAGTGAAATGAGTTCGGCTTCTCTCAGCCCCGTTGCATACAACAAATCAATGATCAGCCGGTTGCGTACCTGTTCAAAATTATCTTTGCTCACAGTGGTGTCCAGGTAATCGGACAGTTGTTTCTCCTCAATATATTCGGGAAGTTTTTCTGCTTTTTTTAACAGGGGGATCTTCTGCATGGGGTTGCTGGCAACTCTTTCCTCTTTCAGCAGGAACTTGTAGTACGATTTAAGTGTGCTTATTTTCCTGTTTACCGACTGCGTGCTTTGCCCGCTTTCTTTCAGACTTACCACCCATGACCGGATCATCGGTGGAGTGGCTGTTTGTGTGTCCTCAATTTCAAATTCCTCAGCCAGGTAACCGGTAAATGCTGACAAATCGCTTTCGTATGCTTTTACCGTGTGCTTCGAATAGCGTTTTTCGAAAGAAATATATTGAAGGAAGTGTTGTATACTCATTAATGAAAATAGAAGAAACTTCGATCAAATATAATAAAAATTATGATTCAATCAAAGTTTCTTCTGTTAAATTTTCCCTTAATTTAGGGAAGGTGTCATTAACTTTCTTCGGCCTGACGAAGTTTCTGAACGTAAATTGCTTTAAGGCGCTGTTCTCTGTTAACAACAGAAGGTTTTGTAAACCTTTGACGTCTGCGCAGTTCGCGCATCGCACCCGTTTTTTCAAATTTACGCTTAAACTTCTTTAAAGCCCGGTCAATGTTTTCACCTTCTTTTACTGGAATGATGATCATATCTAATACCTGTCCTTTTCTTTAAAGATTAATAAATAATTTAATTTAAGGGGTTGCAAAAGTAATAAAAATTTTAAAATACAAGTACCCAAACTCCTTTTCATTTATGTTTATTCGTTATCGAGCATATGTTCGTAAAGAAACTTACTGATACTGTTAAACAAATAAAAACGGGTATTTCCTCCGTATATACCATGGTTTTTGTTGGGATATACCATAAACTTGAAGTCTTTATCAGCTTTAACCAAAGCTGTGATCATGTCCATACTGTTCTGAAAATGCACATTGTCATCAGCACTTCCATGTATCAGGAAATAATTTCCTTTAAGCTTTTCGACATGATTGATGGGGGAGTTGTCATCATAACCGGATGCGTTCTCCTGCGGTGTCCGCATGAACCGTTCGGTGTATATATTATCATAGTACCGCCAGTTGGTGACTGGTGCCACAGCCACAGCTGTACTGAAATAGTCGGCACCCTGAGTGATGACATTGCTGGCCATAAAACCGCCATAACTCCAACCGAAAATGCCGATCCTGTCTTTATCTACATAATCCAGTGAGCCTAAATATTTGGCTGTTTCGATGTAGTCGATTGTTTCGTATTTACCAAGTTCCAGGTACGTCATTTTCTTGAATAATTCGCCCCGGGCACCTGTTCCCCTGTTGTCAACCGAAACAATTATGAAGCCTTTTTGAGCCAGCATCTGATACCAGAAATAATTAAAATATCCCCATGAGTTTTTTACTTCCTGCGACCCCGGACCTCCATAAATGGTTAGTAAAACCGGATATTTATTATTCGGGTCAAAATCAGGAGGGAGGATCTTCCAGGCGTTCAGTTCAACCTGTTTCCCGTCAGGTAAAGTGAATTCTGGAGAGGTGAAAGTGAAAAATGAAAACTCACCAAGATTGTACTCCTTCATTATATCCTTTAACTTCTGATTGTCTTCGAGCACTCTTACCTCTTCTCCTTTGGCATTGTTAACAGTAATGTAAGCAGGAGTCTGTACATTGGCGAACGTATTTATGTAATACTGAAAATTGTTACTGAAACCGGCACTGTTTGTTCCGGACCTTTCAGAGATCTTTGTCCGCTTTCCTTTCAGGTCGACATAGTAAATATCCCTGTTCAGGGGTGTGTCTTCTGCCGACTGGTAAAACACTCTTTTTTTCTTTTGATCGAAGCCATAAACTTCCGTAACATCCCAGGCTCCGGAAGTCAGCTGTTTTACGAGCTCACCTTCAATAGAATACAAATAGATATGATTGTAACCGTCTTTTTCCGAGGTGATCAGGAACTTGTCATTTTCGTTGACAAAAGTGAGGTTGTCCGTGATGTCGATATAATATTCGTTGTCTTCGCTGTACAGCACACGGCTGTTTCCCGAATACGCATCAGCCAGTAAGATGTCCAGATGATTTTGTAACCTGTTCAGTCTCTGGATGGCCAGGATGTTGGCGTCATTGGTCCATTTAATGCGCGGAAGGTACTGGTCAGTCTCTTCACCGGTGTCCATTTTAACAGTTTTGTCCGCTTCCAGCTGATACACATATATGTTAACGATGGAATTGTCTTCACCGGCTTTCGGATATTTATATGTGTACCATTCTGGATAAAGATCTTCGTAGTAGGTGAGGGTGTATTCTTTAACCCGGCTTTCGTCAAATTTGTAGAAAGCAATTTTTTTACTGTCAGGCGACCAGTAAAACCCTTTGGTAAAACCAAACTCTTCTTCATACACCCAGTCGCAGGTACCATTGATGATGTGATTGAATGCGCCATCATTTGTAACCGTTATTTCTTCTTTTGAGGTCATATCTTTTACAAACAGGTTGTTGTCTCTTACGAAGGCTACGTATTTGCCATCGGGCGAAAATTCTGCCAGCCGCTGTTTCCCTTCTGCCAGACGCTCAAGGTTTTTTGCTTTGGAGTCCCAGACATAAAAAATTGATTTGGAGGAATGGCGATAAATAGATTCGGTTTCCGTCGGGATAAGGAATTTGGTTTCATCGTGGTTCATTGAAAAGGAGGAAATCTTAAGAGGTTTCTCCATTTCATTGGTTTTCAACTCATCAGCATTGATCAATGTGGATATAGAGTCGCCGGTTTTGTAATCGTAAACGACAATGGAGCCGTTTTTTATCATCGTGTATTGTTCACCGTTTTTCAATGAAACAATGCCTCGTACACTTTTTGGAAAAAACTTGTAGGTTACCCAAATGTCTTCGAGTGTTATCTCTTTGAGTTGGTCTTGCGCTTTGATTATGGAGCCCGATAGCAGCGTAGCCACTAAAAGGCTTAAAAGGATACGTCTCATATAATTTCTTTTAAATGTTGCTATTTGTTATGAAGTGGGCAAAAATAATGATTTGTATCGGGAATACCTTTTTTGTTCGTATCAATTTTATATTTTTGCATTCTGTTATAGCAGAGGGACGTTAGCTCAGTTGGTTTAGAGCGCTTGCTTGACAGGCAAGAGGTCACTGGTTCGATTCCAGTACATCCCACAGCACAAAAGGCGCAAACAGCTAGAATATAGCTGAATGCGCCTTTTTCGATTTATTCTACTGAAA
This sequence comes from Bacteroidota bacterium, assembly GCA_003648625.1. Taxonomy (GTDB): domain Bacteria; phylum Bacteroidota; class Bacteroidia; order Bacteroidales; family F082; genus UBA4459. The sequence continues at coordinate 39 of QMPO01000010.1, read as the reverse complement.
CTATACTGAAACAATTCGTTGATTTACTCCTCCCCTTTT